>JAUWHL010000010.1 GCA_030605895.1 Promethearchaeota archaeon
TCTCCAGTTTTTATCTCTAAGACCTTTTTCATTATTTAAATATAAATTTTTATAATTAAATTCCTTATGGTAATATTATGGAAAATAAAAATAATGAGTCTACTAAAAAAGAGAACGAAGAAAAAGAGAAAGTAGAAGCTCATTTAGAAACATCTTCTGAAAAAAAAACACAACCAGTTGCAAAAGATTTAGTTACACTGAAACATGTTGAAGTGAAAAAACAAGAAATCAGTTCGGAAACTAGAGACCTCGCACAAACTTTAAAAGAGCAATACTTAGAGCATGATCAATTTGAAAGGCTTTCAAATGATGAAATCACGATCCTTGAATCATTTATGGGTAAAAGACTATTTTTAGAACGAATTGCTATTATCGCTAACCAATCTAGGATACCATTAGGAATTCCAGGATTTAAAAAAGCAGAATTAGAAAAAATCCTTGAAGATTTAATTACTAAAGGATATATAGTTTCTGAATTGGTAAGAGATAAGAATGTTTATTTTCTAACTGAGCGAGGAAAATATCGTGTTCAATAATTTATAGATAAACTATTTCTTTTTTAAAATTAACTTATTTATCGGAATATCTTGATATTCTTCACTTGGATACTCACGCCTTATGGTTAACGGTAAAATTTTAGATCTGAGCTCTAACTGAGCAATTTTTATTGGATCTATCATGTCTATAGGCTTGTTCACCAGAATAGGGGCTCCGAAGCTAATCTGAAGTGCTCTTGCACCAACGATTCTAGCTTTTTCGTATCTTGTTAAAAAAATTGGGCCGATTTTAACATACTTTCTTACTTTTTTATACAACTTGCGTAGTTCTCGAGATTCTAAAAAACTAGACATAATCCAACCCAAAAAAAGAGTAATTTAAAATATTAAAATGTAGGATTTCATATAACTTTTTTGTTTTTTGCCATTTTAAGGCAATTTTGGAGTTTCTAAAGAAATGAACCAATGGATGTTTATAAATGCGCGAGAGGGGAATTGAACCCCTGATTTACACGGTGTGAGCGTTTAACGTTTTATAAGCTATTAGCATTATAAATGTCGTCATACCACTAGACCACCCGCGCTTGCATTAATTTATGATAAATGAGTAATATGAATTAAATTTTACTTTACTATGAAACGAAATCTTATTTATTAAATTATTAGTAAATCGATTTAAGAATTTTAATATTTTTTAAAGATCTTATAAGGTCTGTTAGTTTAAATATTTCAATAAAATTTTATATTCAAAAGCTAAAACATTTTTATATTTACTGGTGATTTTTGTAAAAACCAAGGAAGAATTTTTATCCCATCCTCTAATTAAGGAAAATTTAATATCTCGACGGGAATACCAGGAGAATATTTTTATAAATTGTTTAAATCGAAACTGTTTAGTTGTCATTCCTACAGGTTTAGGTAAAACCATCATAGCTCTCATGCTTGCTGTACAAAGATTAACGGAAATTGAAAATTCAAAAGTAGTACTTTTAGCTCCCACTAAACCTTTAGTAGAACAACACTATAAATCGTTTATAGAATTAACTGAGCTTCCTGAAGAATCACTCATCACTCTTACAGGTGCAATTGCTCCTGAAAAAAGAAAAGAATTATGGGGCGATATAAAAGTTGCTTTTATGACACCACAAGTACTTCAAAATGATCTTATTTCAAAGTTATACTCAATTAAAGATGTTTCATTAATGATTTTTGATGAATGTCATAGAGCTGTTGGGAATTATGCGTACTGTTTTATTGCTAAAAAATATAAAGACAATTCAAGTAACGCTCAGATATTAGGTCTTACAGCAAGTCCAGGATCAACTGAGGATAAAATTAATGAAATTAAAGAGAATATATTCATTGATCATATCGAAATCAGAACAGAAAAGGATTTAGATGTTAAACCCTATATTCATAAAGTAGATAATGAATGGATAAAAATTAAACTCCCACGCGAATTTTTAGAAATAAAACGAATTTTAGATGAGAGATTAAGAGGCAGTTACAAAATTCTAAAAGAAAATGATCTGCTTGGCTCTTACGATATCTCAAAGATTACCAGAAAAGATATATTAAAGTTAAACCATCTAATTAATCGAAGGATTTCTACAGCAAGAAATGATGATGAAAAGTTCCAGATGTTTAATGCAAAAAAGATAGCGGCTAATGCGATCAGATTATCTCATATGACAGAATTAATAGAAACTCAAGGAATAAGTTCTCTCAAAGACTATTTCAAAAAAAATGAAGAGAAGATTAAGAAGAACACAGCAAATAAATCTTTAAGAGAATTATTTACTGATAAAGATTTTAAACATGTTCAAAGACTAACTTATGATCTATATTCTAAAGGGTTGGTTCATCCGAAAATAGAAACACTAAAAGAAATCTTAACAAACCAAATAAATGAAAATTCTGATTCAAGGATTCTTGTTTTTTGTCATTTTCGCGATTCTGTAAATAATATAGTAAAGTATTTTAAAGAAAATGATATTATAAAAATGCATAAGTTTGTAGGGCAAGCAACAAGAGGTTCAGATAAAGGCTTAACTCAAAAAGAACAAATTAATTTATTGATGGAATTTAAAGAGGGAATATATAATACATTAGTAGGGACTAGTGTTGCTGAAGAGGGATTAGATATTGAAGAATGTGATTTAGTAGTTTTTTATGATGTTGTTCCTAGTGCTATACGTTCTATTCAACGTCGTGGTCGTACAGGTAGAAAGAAAGAAGGAAAAGTTTTTGTTCTGATGGCGGAAGGTACGCGAGATGAAGGTTATTATTGGGCTGAAAAAACTAAGGAAAGAAATATGAAAGTTAGTTTAGAAAGAATTAAAAATTCTGAAACTCAATCGAAAGCAGGTCAATCCAATCTTTTAAATTTTATATCTCCCGAAAAAAATGAAGAGACCGATTCATTAGAACAAAAATCTTCAGATCTAAGTTCAATTAAGAAGATAAAAGGTGCTGAGGATTTTGAAGTCATCTGTGATAATCGTGAAACAGCATCTCCAGTTGTAAGAACTTTATCTTTAATAGGGGTAAACCTAAAATTAGAACAATTACCCGTTGCAGATTACGTTATTTCAGAAAGAGTAGGAATTGAAAGAAAATCTGCCAAAGATTTTAATGACTCCATAATCGATGGACGATTATTTACCGAATTAAGTGAACTTAGAGAAAAATTTTCACGACCAATTTTAATCTTGGAGGGAGATCCATTCAAAACTTCAAATATTAGCGAAAATGCGCTCTATGGCGCAATAACATCAATAATTGTTAACTTAGGTATCTCAATCTATAAAACAGATAATTCTATCGAGACAGCACAATTTTTATATCAACTCGCAAAAAAAGAACAATCATCAACAAAATCTTCATTAAAATTAAGATTTGATAAAGCACCTATTGAAACTTCTCGCTTATTGGAATATATAGTTGCGGGAATTCCAGGTGTAAATACCCATCGAGCGAAAAGCCTATTGAAAGAATTAAAGACATTACAAAATGTTTTCTTATCAGATATTCCAGATTTGACAAAAATCGAGAATATAGGAAAAAAAATTGCTCAACAAATTTATAAAATTAGCAGATATAAATATAAAAACAGCCACTAAATTCGGGTTATAATAAAATCTCCAAATTATTAAAACAATAAAAAAGATTATTAATAACTTCAATAATAATTTATAATAATATTGACTTTTATTGAGTAAGTATACAAGTTCAAAAAAAAGCTGAGCGAAGAGATTTATGATAAAATTTAAAGTGGTTGTTGCTGGGGCTAAAAATGTTGGAAAAACTAGTTTACTTCGCCGTTTTGCTACGGGTAAATTCGAAAAATCTACATTATCTACGATTGGTGTCGATTTTGAAACGAAAAAAGTGGTTGTTGATGATACAGAGATACTTTTAAATATTTGGGACTTCGCAGGAGAGAAAAAGTTTCGACTCCTCTTTCCTTCTTATATTTCTGGTGCTTCTGGTGCTTTAATGTTATATGATATTACAAATCCAGAGTCTTTAAACGATCTTCATGACTGGATAAATGTAATTTCCTCTGTACCTAATCCACCTAAAACACGGATATTAATCGAAGCGAAAATTGATTTAAAAAGAAAAGTAAAAAGAGAAGAGGTTTTAAAAATATTCGAAAAATATAAATTTCAAGGAGAAATGTTGGCTACTTCTTCAAAAACGGGTGAAAATGTTGAAAAAGCTTTTGAAATGCTAGGAAGAGAAATCCTTAAAACTTCTTTGAAGAAATGTTCTAATTGTGGAAAGTTATATCCACTAGAATTAAAATTTTGTCAATATTGTGGTACGAAACCAACTTAAAATATTTTCTTTACTACTAGTTTTATAATTATGTAAACTTACTTTCATTTTAAAATCATAAAGTTGAGATTTGATGTCAAAATTAGATTTTATAGATCTTCTTTTCTTTTAAAGAAAAATTTATTTGCTACAATAAATAAAAACAAGTATATTAATGCGTAAGAAGGTAATAAAAATTGAACTATAATATAAACGAAGATATTCAAGAAATTATAAAAAGGCTTAAAAAAGAGAATATTTCATTTGAAGATAAAACCATTTTGGTAACTGGGGGTGCTGGATTTCTTGGGTCTTGGGTATGTGATGTTCTAGTTGAACAAGGAGCATACTGTATATGTTTAGATAATTTATCCTCAGGGCGTCCTGAAAATATACACCAACTCATGGAAAAGTACAATTTCCGCTTTATTAATCACGATATTTCTTATCCTATTTACTTTGGTTTTTCATTCCATCCTTTAGGCATATGTGTAGCTGATATTAAAAAAATTGATATTGTAATGCATATGGCAAGTAGAGCTTCTCCATTTGAATTTAAACAAGAACCAATATCGATTCTTAGAAGTAATACGCTAGGAACATTGAATACATTAGGAATTGCTAAATTTCATAATGCAATTTTCTTTTATACAAGCACTTCTGAAGTTTATGGAAATCCCCCAAAAGAAGAAATTCCGACACCTGAAAGCTATTTTGGACATGTGAACCCTGTTGGACCTCGGAGTTGTTATGATGAATCTAAGAGAGCTGGTGAAGCGTTTGTTAAGGCCTATGAACTCCAACACAAAATGAGAGCAAAAATTGTACGGATTTTTAATACTTCTGGACCAAGAATACGACACGGTCCAGAGTTTGGAAGAGTTGTTCCTAACTTTATACATCAAGCTTTACATGATGAGGATATAACTGTATTTGGAGATGGATCCCAAACTAGATCTTTTATTTATGTAGTGGATGAAATTGAGGGTATACTTAAAATGGTACATAAAGATGAGGCTATTGGAGAAGTAATTAATTTGGGTAATAATAAAGAGTATAGTATATTAGAATTAGCCCAAGTTATAAAAGATATAACTAATTCTAATTCAAAAATAGTTTTTAAACCATTACCTATTGATGATCCTTTGTATAGATGCGCTGTTTTAGAAAAAGCTAAAAAAATTCTAAACTGGGAGCCGACAACGCCTTTAGAAGAGGGGTTAAAAAAAACTATTGCTTGGTTTAAAGATAATGAATGAAATTAATAAAAAGAATGAAAAAAAAGATTTAGCAATCAATAATAAACATTTTGAAAAATTACTCAAAATTTGTCTTATTATTGGAATTGTTATCGTTTCAGGATTTATTATCTATTATATTTTAACACCTGAACCAGGTTATGCAACTTTTGGAATTTTAAATGAAGAACAAAAAGCAGAAAACTATCCTACAGAAGCATTGGTTAATGAAACTATTTCTTTTTATGTAACAGTTGAAAATCAGATGGAACGAGAATTTTCATTTCGAATTGAAATTTTAAAAGGTGATAATGAAACGATTGTAAATTCTTCTGGTTCTATTAATGCTTTATCTTACTTTAATACAACTAAAACAACATTATTGCATAATCAATTTTGGATGTCTGATAGTTTAAATATTTCTTTTTCTCAACCAGGGGCTAAACAAAGGATTATTGTTGAATTATGGGAAATTAAAGGTGAAATTGAAGTATTTTATAATAATTTATATCTATGGTTAAATATTACTAATTAATTTGCGCCCCCAATAATGTTCACTGAGCTTATTCTTACATAAGGAGCTTGAAAGGCTCCATAAACTCTATAATCTTTTGAAACTGCATCAATTTTATGAAATAAATCTAGAAGATTTATACCTATCATTGTTTCATTCAATGGATCCTTTATTTCTCCATTACTAATTAAATTTCCATGTAAAATTAAGCCCGAAAAATCACCAGTTGAAATATTTGGAGAATCTCCCGTGTAATCTAAAAAAATACCCTCCTTAATATCTTTTATAATTTCTTCAGATAACATTTCTCCGGGTTTCATATTAAAATTAGTTATTCCAATCGAGGGTATTGAAACATAAGAACTTCGTGTTGCATTTCCCGTACTTTGAACTCCATCTTTTCCAGCAGTATAACTATTATGTAATAAACCAGTTTTTAGAAAATTTCCCTTCTCTATGATTTTTTTATTTTTGCATGGAACCCCCTCATCATCAAATATCTTAGATCCAGGAGCACCATCGATAAGTCCATTGTCTTCTATATTTAAAAATTTTGAACCTATTTTTTGACCTCTTTTACCAACGAGGAAACTTCTTTTATATTGGAAAGTCTCTGCATTCACAGCTGCAGCAATTGGTCTTAAAATTAAACTAATTGTACCTTTTGGTGTTAAGAGTACAGGTACTTTCATATTTTTTATTTTTTTCCTATAAAGATTTCGTTTAGCATCTTCTAGAGCTAAATTTGCAACTTTTATAGCATTAATTTTATCGAGTCTTCTTTCAACTTGCCTTTCATATCCAGAAGAAGTCTCATTACTTATTTTATCCTTAACTATGATGTTTGAAGATATTAAACAACTTGTATCCTTTCTGGAGACATTTAAACCATTAGAATTAAAAATATATATTTTAGAGTAACCTGAAGCAAAGTTGCCAGATTGCGAAATTGCCATTTCGTCATCTTTACAAATTTTAATCAAATCATTAATATAATCTACAGAATCTTCTATTTGTAAATATTTTAAATTTTTATCAAATAAACCCTTAACGGCCGGATAGTTCTTAAATGATCCCGGTAATTTCTTAAAATCGGGATCAGGTGTGGCAACCTTCATCATTTTGATCGCTATTTTGCATATTTTTTCAATAGTAGTTCGATCTAATTTGTTTGAATATGAAAAACCTAAGGATCCATTTTTATTAATAACCCTGATTGAAAAACCGTTATCCTCACCTGTTTCACTATTCTTTATTGAATTTTCTTCAATTTCAATATTAATATAATTACTTTTTTCAAAGAAAATATCAGTATATTTTATCTCTGAATTCTCTTTTTCAACTAATTTCAAACAGAATTCTGCTAAAGAATGAATGTCTGAATTTTCCATCTAATTTAACCCTCCAACAGTCATATCCTCTATTCTAATATAGGGTGCTCCATCACATACTCTAACATGTTGACCACCTTTTCCACACATTCCCACTGAATAATTAAATGTTTTTTGGTTTCCAATTGCGGATATTTTATTTAAAGCTTCAAGTATCATACCACTAAGAGAAACATCTCTCATTATTTCTTTTTTTTCCCCATCTTTGATTTTAAACGAAATTCTGCATTTAAATTGAAAATTACCTGTTGTAGGATCAGTATACCCGTACTGAAAATCCTCACATAAAATTCCTTCTTTCGTGTCTTCAATTATATCTTCCAAATTCCAATCTTTCGGCTCTAGATATGTAAAGCCCATCCGTACTTGAGGTCTCTCAGAGCTTGCGGATGCTCTACCATGTCCATTTGGAGGAACTTTCATTCTTGAAGATGTCTCTAAATTATGCAAATAATTTTTGAGTATACCATTTTCAATAATTTTAGTTTTTTGGGAGGGAATTCCCTCATCATCTATATAATAACAACCAAATAACTCATAAGGCAAATTAAATTGCTGTCCTTGGCCCATTGATGGATTATCTATTATTGAAACATCTTCCGAAGCTACTTTTTCACCTATCATCCCTTCTAAAACACTTTCATTGTTTAATACTAGATCTGCTTCACACGCATGTCCAAATGCTTCGTGAATAATTGTTCCAGTCAATTTGGAGTCTGCAATAACGGTTAATTTGCCTCCGATTGGAGATATTGCATCCAATAATTCTACTGCTTCTTTAGCGGTTTTTTTACTTAAATTGATGGCTTTTTCAGTCTCAGCAATTTCATAGCCTCCAATACCAGCAACAGAATTTACAGAGCTTTGGGTAGCTCCGTTCTTATTAGTAAAAACTATGCAAAATAATCGTAAAAATGATAAGTCTTGAATAATATTGCTTCCAAAAGAATTCAAATATAAGTTTTGAGAACGTCCATCCATGTAGATCGTATGTGTATTTTTTACATATGTTGAATAATTTGCTGCTATTTTTTCATGATTTTTAACAAGGTTTATTTTATCATGAATATCAATTTCTTCCAAATTCTTTTTTCTACTGCTCTTATATTCATCAATCAATGGCCGATTTTGGGCGATTTTAAATTTAATTTTAGTTAATGATTCAGAAAGTCTAGCGAGTTTTATAGCTTTCTGTAAACCTATTTTAATTGACTCTCTTTTTAAGTCTTTTAGAACTGAAAAACCCCAACCACCATTTTTAAATGCTCTAATACCACAACTATTAATTTCAAAAGATGAAATTTCCTTACTTTTTTGATTGATAAAATCTAAAGTTGTTCCATTATTTACTTTAGCTCTAATATCCCAAAATTCAGCTTTATCATTAGCAATCCGATTCAGTTGATTAATTAAATTTTCATCTATTTCTTTTAATTCATCTGAAATTTCCATATTTCTTATAGAAGGCTGTTAAAATATCAATATATTAATTATAACTTAGTGAAGGTCAATTTATCATCAAAATATGAGAAGAATAGCTTAAATACCTTTCTTTTTTATCTTAATCTTAAATGGAAATTGTGAATTATTTCCATTCAGTTTTTTATATTATCCTTTAATTTCTTGACTATTGAGATTGCATCTCTAATTGAACATATTTTCGTAAATTTTGTTGAATTTTTGAATGAAAATGAATGGTTACATTTCCAGCATTTCTTTGATTTAATGATTCTGTTTGAATAGTACCACTCACCGCAATTATAGCATTTAAAAAAATGGTATTTTTTTCCATTATACATATTGCTTTAGATTATTGTAAATCATAATAAAACAAATAATAGCTGTAGAAATTTCTGATTTTTACAGTGTAATATTTTAAGATTAATAAAATAAGATATATTTCTTGATGTTTCATTATTTTAATTAAGATTAAATAAAAATGAGAAGTAAATATGGATCATAAATTTATTCATCCAATAGAAACGCGTTATCGAACCGAAATGGCTAATATTTTTACTGAAGAAAGGAAATTAGCAAATTGGTTAAAGGTTGAAGCTGCATTAGCAGAAGTTCATGCTGAATTAAAAAATATTCCACAAGAAGCTGCAGATGAAATTAATAAAAAAGCAAATTTAAATTATGTAAAATTAAAAAGAGTAAAAGAAATCGATAAAGAAATTCATCATGATTTAATGGCAATGGTTAAGAGTTTGGCAGAACAATGTGAAGATAATGCAGGTAAATATATTCATCTTGGTGCTACAAGTTATGACATTGAGGATACTGCTACTGCTCTACAGTTAAGAGAAGCTTTAAATTACCTTTATGGTTCTCTTTTGGATTTATTAAAAATTTTGATGACAGTTACAAATGAAAAAAAAAATCTAATTTGTATAGGAAGAACGCATGGTCAACACGCGATCCCTACCACTTATGGCATGAGATTTGGTGTATGGGCATATGAAATAAATAGACATCTTGATAGGGTTTCTGAAATTAGGAATCGAATATCTTTCGGGAAAATGTCCGGTGCGGTTGGAACGATGGCTAGTTTTAATGACAAAGGGATAACAATTCAAAAAGTTTTGATGAATAAGCTTGATTTAAATCCTGTATTTATTGCAAATCAAGTTATACAAAGAGATAGGCATGCTGAAGTTATCTTTTTAACAGCTTTGATTGGACAAACTTTAGCTAAAATAGCAAGAGAAAACAGAATACTACAAAGAAATGAAATTTCAGAAATGTTTGAACCTTTTAAAAAGACACAGGTTGGTAGTTCAACTATGCCACATAAAAGAAATCCTCATAAAGCAGAAAGGATCTGCAGTTTGGCGAGAGTTTTAAAATCCAATGTCAATGTTGCATTGGATAACATAATTTTAGAGGATGAAAGAGATATTACAAATTCTGCATCTGAAAGAGTTATATTTGCTGAAAATTTCATCTTTTTAGATTATATGGTAAAACAACTAATCCAAAATTTAAAAGGAATTGAATTTAATGAAATTAAAATAGAAGAAAACCTTAATCTTACAAGAGGTGCTTGTCTTACTGAAAAAGTTATGGTTCAGTTAGTCAAAAAAGGCATAGGAAGGCAAGAAGGTCATGAAATCTTAAGGCAAGCATCAATAAAAGCCCGGAAAGAAAGTCTATACATGAAAGATATTCTATTTGAAAATAAACAGATTAAAGAAAAGTTCTCAAAAGAAGAATTAGATGATCTATTTGATCCTCATAAATATATTGGTAAAGCTGTTGAACAAGTCGATAATTTAATAAAACATTTAAAGAGTAAGTATCAATTTTAAATTTTAAAAAATGGCTGAAAATAACAATTTATATAAAAAGTTAGGCGTATCATCTAAAAAAGAAGACGTTCATAATGCCCTAAAATCAATCGATAAAGGCTTATTTCCGGGAGCGTTTTGCAAAATCATAGAAGATATCGATAATAGAGAAAATTACTGCTCGGTTTTTCATGCTGATGGAGCGGGTACAAAAGCTAGTTTAGCTTATATGTATTATAAAGAAACGGGGGATATTTCTATTTTTAAAGGAATTGTGAGAGATGCAATGGTTATGAATCTAGATGATTTTCTATGTATAGGAGCAACAGGAAATATATATTTTTCCAATAATCTCGGAAGAAATAGCCAAATTATAAGAGGAGATGTTATTGAGACAATCATTAAAGAATATTATGAATATAGTGAAAAATTGACTACTCTGGGCTTAAATGTTAAGATGTGTGGTGGTGAAACTGCGGATATTGGCGATTTAGTTAAGACTCTTGTAGTCGATGCTTCTGCTTTCACGACAATGAAAAGAGAAGATATTATTGACGCAAGTAATATAAAACCTAATGATATTATTATAGGATTAGCTAGTTATGGTAAAGCTTCCTATGAAGATGAATATAATAGTGGAATTGGTAGTAATGGCTTAACTTTAGCTAGACATGGCGTACTTTCACATAAATATTATGAAAAATATCCAGAATGTTATGATCAAAATCTTGATGAGAAATTTGTTTTCTTTGGTAAATATGATTTGACAGATATGATTGATGGGCTGAATCTAACTATTGGAAAAGCGTTATTATCACCAACAAGAACATATGCTCCAGTTATAAAAGATATCTTAAAAGAGCATAGAAAAGAAATCCACGGAATCATACATAATACTGGTGGAGGTCAAGCTAAAATCCTAAAATTTGGAAAAGGGATAAAATATGTTAAAAATAATCTTTTCATGATACCAAAAATTTTTAAATTAATTCAAAGATCATCTGAAACTCAATGGAAGGAGATGTTCAGCGTTTTTAATATGGGGCATAGGATGGAACTATTATGTAATGAATCTATAGCCCATGAAATAATAAAAATCGCAAAAAAATATAGGATTGATTCCAAGATAATTGGATATTGCGAGAAATCTCCAATACAAGGTAAAAACATACTAGAAGTTAAAGCAGAATTTGGTTCTTTTACGTACGATTAGGAGTCTCAGTAAATGTTAAAAGAATTTGATGTTATTTGTATTGGTGCGGCTCTCGTTGATATGGTAGCTAAAATTGAAAGGCATCCTATAGATGATGATGAAGTTTTTGTTTCAAATTTTCAATTATTATCTGGAGGGGCAGCGGCCAATACTGCTTATGCTTGCGCACGGTTGGGGTTAAAAACAGCATTTATTGGTAAATTAGGATACAAAGATGAATTTGGAATAAAAATAATTAAGGATTTTAAGGATGTATCACTGGATACAACCTTAATTAAATATTCGAAAGAGCATGGCACAGGATCGGCGTATGTGGCAATAAATAAAGAGGGAGATCGTAGAATTTATGCATTTAGTGGAGCAGCAAATTTACTTACAACTAATGATATTAATTCTGAGGATCTTCTCAAAACAAAAACAATTTTCTTGAGTAGTCTAAGGAATTTAGAGTCATTTCGAAAGGCCGCTAAAATTGCTAAAAGAAATAATATACCAGTTATATTAAATCCAGGAATGTTAATTATTGAACAAGGTTTTGATAGTATAAAAAATTTGTTTGCTTTAGTCGATATTTTAATAATATCAAAAAGAGAGTTCCAGAATCTCTTTGATTTAGAAAATAACAAATTAAATGAACAGATAATTGAAGGAAAAGCGAAAATTCTTTTCAAATTAGGAATTAAAGTAATAATATTAACAATGGGAAAAAAAGGAGCAATAATTTTTAATTCAGAAAAATCTGAATTAATTAAGCCAATTAAAGTAGAACAAGTTGTTGATACAACTGGAGCAGGAGATGCGTTTTCTGCCGGATTTATGTATGGGTTTATTAGAAATTTTAGTTACAAATTTGAAGATCTCAAATACAATGTAATTATCGGAAATACTATAGCAGGAAAATGCATACAAGAATTAGGAGCTAGAAATGGTATTCCAACTACAGATGAGTTAGCATTGTTTTCTTATGATGGCTAAATAAAAAAATTTATAATTTTTTAAATCAATAATTTTTTATTCAAAGAATTTAAGTGATCATGAATGGGAGAACTGTATCAAAATAGAAAGAAAGAGATAGCTCTTAAAAGATTTCGATTTTTTTATCAAGAAATTGTTTGGGGATTCATTTTAATATTTGTATTTTTATTATTACCACTCTTCTTAATTCCTTTAATAGTAAATGATACTTCTCCGCTTTCTGGAATATTAATTTATTCATTAAGAGCAATATTTGTAATTCTTGGAATATTATTAATATTTCCTCTCTCTAATTTAATATTTGAATCTCAAAAAAGAAATATTATAGTAGAAGAAGATATTTCCCCCGGAAAAGGCTTCTTAAAGATATATAAAATGTCCAATAAGAACTATAAGTATCAAATTTTCTACGGATTATTAATTTTCTTTCTGGTTTTTTTGCCAATTGATTTTTTTACTTATTTACTAGTACCACAGATGCTTGAATATCAATCTCTTGCACTTCCAAATACAGATGTATACCTGAACTTAGGGACACCATACATGTTATTTTTAATTTCTGTAATAATTATTCAATTTTCTGTAGCAATATTTGAAGAAACTATTTCTAGAGGACTATTGACTAAAAGGGGAAGTGAACATTTTTTTAGTATGTCAGCAGTGATGATATCAGCTCTTTATTTTGGATTCGGTCATTTTGCTTATTTCCTAAATCCAGTAAGTAGATTTTTTCCAATGTGGTATCCATTTATTTGGTTTTTACAAGCTTTTATTATTGGAATTGTTCTTTCCTTATTTGTATTAAAAAAAAAGTGGATATTTCCGGTGATAATCGCCCACACATTAAATAATATAATCTCTGCTCACGCTATCTGGAGTTTTAACAATGCAGTAGATTTTTCAGTAGTAGCACTTTATCTTTATTGTCCATTACTAATTATTGGATGTGTTTTATTTATTTGGCAATTTACTCAAATAAAGGAAAGTTTTTCCATTGGTTTTAAAATGCTTTCATCTTATTTCAAACGTGATAATAATAATGAAGATACAAAAGGAGATTTAATATTTCGTGTTTTCATTGACATCCTTATGGGTTTAATAATTTTTTTCATGGGTTTTTTGGTTATGATATAGAGGAGTGTTATTTTAATGAAGTTGGGGATTTTATCTGATACACATATTACAAATAATTCTGAAAAAGATAAAATAACTTCTTTAATCAATCAACTCAATCACGCATTCAAAGATGTTGATGAAATTATTCATGCTGGAGATGTAAGTGAAGAATTTTTTCTAGAAGAAATCGAAGGAATAGCGAGAACTAGATGTGTAAAGGGAAATTTTGATAATATCGAAAATTTAGAAATTTTTACAAAGTTCTCGATTGGGCGTTATAATATTGGAGTAATCCATATTTTACCAGATAATGTTAAAGAATTTACTAAAAAACACAGTCTACAAATTTTAATTTTTGGACATACTCATCAACCTCTTATAAAAGGAACAGATTTTAATGTGCTTCTTTTAAATCCAGGTTCTCCAACAGAACCAAAAGCCCCCATCGAAAGACCTGGATTTATGAAACCTATAGCAAGACCGAGTGTGATTACTTTAAATATTGATGATGATGACATTTTATCAACATTCATCATCAACCTTAAATTTTAATCTCTAATTTGGTATTTCTATTTATTGTGCATGATTCTATAAACATTTAATATAAGCAATTTATGGTTTCAACAAAATATTTTTTGTGATTCAAATTCCCCTTTGAATCCCCTATGATTTAAAATCCCCTTTGAATAATTTTAAATATTGATAAACTTATATTATTCTTACAAAGAAATTTTATGTAAGCACTTTGGATGATAAACTTATTAACGTAAAATTTCTATATTTTTATTTAACATATTAAAATAATCTTAATCGAGTGTGTGTAGATTTGGTAAATAGACTTGAACTTGTACTTAAAGAACTTAATGAAAATGGTAATTTTCGAGCATCACTTTTCGCTACATCAACAGGACTTGTTCTAGCTTCACAAAAAGAAGAGAAAATTGATGAGCGTGTAGTAGCAGCTATGGGATCACTATTAAGTGATTCAGCATACAAAGCAGCAGAGGAATTAGATCTTTCTGAAATAGTAAGCATGAAAATTAAATATAAAGAAGACTTCATCATTATGCGAAACATCAATATGCCAGATGATAAAAATCAATTTATTTTAGCTATTTTGACAAAATCACCAGAAAGCGACGATGTGGAACGATATTTTGATCAGCTCCTTGATTGGGCAGTTGAAAATTCACAAGATGATTTAGAAAAGCTTTCAAGTTTATAGTCTCTTTTCTCTTATTTTTTATTTCTTGTTAATTTGCTAGATTTTATTTATAAAATATAAACAACAGGTTCAAAATTAAAAAATAAAATTCTTCCACTTTATCAAACATGAGATGCGGAAAAAAATCTGAGTAAGGCTTTTCAATTTGGTAAGTTCTTGTTAGTAATTTCTTAAATTATACTATTATAAAATTTCAAAGCTTCATCAGCAACTTGAAATTCATAACCCATATAAAAATGATCTGCTCCTTCAATAATTTTACTTATTTTTGGGTCTAAATAGAAGTTAAAGTTTTCTTCAAATCTTTCATAAACAGCAACAGTATCTTGATTACCTTGAATAAATAATTTTGGCTTGTTAGATTGAGATAATTCTCTATAATTTGCACCCATAAAATCCCAAGGAAAAGATATAGAAATATATCCAATAATATTTTCTGAGTAATTAATTGCTGAGCATCCAATTGCTGCACCATAGGAATAACCACATATTATTATTCTTTCATAATTTTTCTTATTTATTAAAAAATCAATACAAGTTTTTACATCATTTAATTCTCCTGGACCTCCAGAATGTTTTCCCGTCGATTTTCCTACACCCCTAAAATTAAACCTTAAACATGAAATGTCATTATTTATTATTTTATTAAAGACACTTGATACAACATTGTTATACATACTACCACCATATTGGGGATGAGGGTGACAGATTAAAACTACTGGAATATTTATATTACTATTTGAG
>JAUWHL010000227.1 GCA_030605895.1 Promethearchaeota archaeon
AAACGATTAATAGTAAGTGAGTAGCAATACCAATAATATAATTTAAAATGATAAAAAAAATATTATCTGTATTATAAAGTCCATATCCATACCCTTGAATGAAAATAAAGAATGAAATTGGTAAAAAACCAAAAAGAGCCACAGAAGTTATATAGTACCATCTAATGCTTTTACCTATATACTTCTTGAATTTTTTAAATTTGAAGAAAGGAAGTATAAAAGCAATTAAAATTGAAGAATTCATGATCACGACCAAAAATGCTATTGAGATATTATAATCAAGAAATATAAACAATAAAATCGCCACAAGTATTATAATTACACAATTTAAAGTTAAGTATAAAAATTTAATTCTAAGAAAATACGAAAATATACCAATCATTAATAAAATCACGCTGAGTGAGACGAAGAGAGCGTTCAATACTAAAACAAATTCTATAAGAAAGGTATCTTCTATAAAATCTAATATCATAGGAAAAATATTGCCAATAATTCCAAACATCCACCCAAAAATAAAATAGAAAAAAGATTTTTTCCTCAAATCATAAAAAAAATTGATAGAGGTTCCCAATCCAATTAAACGTAAAAAAAACAAAATAATAAGACCGAAAAATACCAGCTCATTCATATAATATCAACCCTTTAAAAAAATTATTAATATAAATGGAAAATATGAACGAATAGAAATTTATTTTTTTATTCAATGAAAAGTATAATAGATTTTGTATTTAATTTTAACTCTTTTAATTTTAAACTAGGGTTTATTGAGAATTTAATAATAATATTTTTATTCTTTTGTAAGAGACTATATGGTGAATAATGAGGTGTGAAGGATGCCTGCATCAAGAAAATTTGTATATGTGCTTCTTCACAGATAAAAACAAAGAAGTATATTTATGTGCTAGATGTCTCGGTAAGATATTATTAGAGGAGCCTCCTCCACCAATCTATAATATGAGTAAGCTTGCTTATACTTGGAAAAAGATTGACTAATTTTTTTAAAGTAATTGTTTTAGATCCTCGAGTGTACCCCGATAATCAGGTTCAGGTATGTCGATCCCTAATTTAGTATTACAGCTATTTATTAGGAAAGTATGGATTCCTATACGTTTTGAGACTAAATCCTTACCTTCATCCCCTACCATCAAACAAGCTTTTGCGGGATATCCGATCTTATTTAAAATCTGCT
The DNA here is from genome assembly GCA_030605895.1 of Promethearchaeota archaeon. Classification (GTDB taxonomy): domain Archaea; phylum Asgardarchaeota; class Lokiarchaeia; order Sigyniarchaeales; family SOKP01; genus Loki-b32. The sequence goes on from JAUWHL010000227.1 coordinate 1,190, forward strand.
CATAATAAAGTAAGTGAGTTACAGATTTAGTAGCATGGCTATTTTCAATCGTAGTTATTAAACGATAGGGAAAGTCAGCTACACCAGCCCATTCTAAACGTTGTTCGATAGCTGTTGCTGGAAGGAGAGGTGTTGTTGCAATTACGACATCATAACCTTTATCGAAAACAGATTGAACTACGGACCTTGCTTCAGGTTTTTTTTTAGTATATTCGCGAAGTTTTATGAAATCCTGTTCATAAAATTTATCGATGAACGGTTGAATTTCTTTACGTGAATATCCTTCTAAAGGAAAACATACTTCAGTATATACATCGTCATTTGTATGTTTACCATTATTTTCTTCTACGGCTTTTGACGCCATTAGAATTTTGGAAATAAATTTTTTAGGGGGTATAATATGAGCTACACTCTGGGCCAATAAATTTAAGTATTGCGGAATAAATTTATCTAAATCAACATCTAGCAATGTTCCATCTAGATCAAACAGAATAGCTTTGATCTTACCATTGAGTCTATCTTTCATTGCTCGAATTTATTATGATGCTTAATCTTAAATGGTATAATTCAAAGTGATTCAAATTATTTACCATTTAGATTCTTAATATTGATAAAAAGATTGACATTCTTGAATAATGAATAATCTATTAAAAGAGAGAATGATTATTTCCATATTTCTTATTTAATAATAAAAAGTTTTTATAAAATTCTATCTTTTTATAAAATTAATAGAATAAACATCATGATATTTGTTTGGATTGGTAAAGTTAGAGCTAACTGACTTAAATAAAGGCGTAGTTTACCTTGGAGATAAGCTAAGTATTCGTGCAAAATTCAACTTTGAAGATGAGGTTGAGATTTTTTGGAGTGGGATTAGATTAATCACTAATCCTCCTTGTGCCAAAGAACTTCAAGTTTTAAAAGAGGAAATATTTTGCAAAGGTACTTTTGAAGCAGGAGAATACATACGTGAGAAATCACTCTTAATTAAAACTAATATTGTACCAACAATAAAGAACAGAAATCTAAATTATATTCTAAAACTGAATTTAAGACAGCCAAATCCAATCAATCCTGAAGATGACTTAGTTATTAATAAATCTCATGATGTTGAAATAAAAGCAAGAGATTCCGGGCTTCAAGCAAAAACACCAAAACCAATATCATTTTCAATTTCCGGATTAAATATCCTTTTAACAAAAGATATTTATAAACCCGGAGAAACTATAAAAATTAGCTATAGTTCAGAAGAACTTAAACAAATTGAAGTGAGATTACTCCAAAATTCAAACTTAGTCTGTTATTGTGAAGCTTATGGTCAAAATTGTAGTAAAGTTGAGGAACTTCCTCCTGCAATAGCAGGAGATGCAAGAACAAAGAATTTTGATAAAGATTTTATGCTTTTAAAAGTCCCAGAAGTAGCGGAACCAACTCATAATTATCTATGGTCACCCTCTGAAAAAGAACAGTTTGGATTTAGGTATGGTGCATATACTAAGTGGAGCTTACTAGTAATTGGGAAGAAAAAACCAGAATATGGTCTGGAGCCAATAAAACTTGAAGTTCCTATTACAATATCAACAGGACTAATATCCGCAGAAAAAGTTAGAGTTGATTTATTCTCTGAAGGAACTGCTGGAGCATCAACCTTGTTTGATGGTATTTCAAAATTCCAGAAAACTTATAAAGTACTCTCTATTGATTCTGACATTGACAAGTACATTTTAAGAATTAAAAATACTTCAAAGAAAGATCTTAAAGGAGTTACCGTAAAAATAACTGGGCTACAAGAAGGATTGTTTGAAACTGCTCCAATTTTAAAAGGATTTAATACTTGGGAAAAGGGAGAAGAGAAAGAAATTATTTATGAGACAAAACAAAATGTTACAGCGTTAATCTCAATTTTGGAGGATAATAGTCAGCAAAATATTAGGATACAATCACCTGTGGCAGAAGCAAGTTTTTTCTAAAATCATTTTGAGTGAAAATTATTAGTTTATAGCTTTAACTATTTTATGATCATAATATTTTTTTAAAATTAGTCTCAAAATATCCTCAAAGCATTCTAAAATTCCTTCCCCTTTTAGTGCACTCGTATATATAGAACTAATCTTCTTGTATTTTTCATATCTAATTTCCTTTAGAAAATCTATAGAATTGAATTTATCTTCTAAGTCTTGTTTATTAAACGCAATAATAATTGGGAGTTTATTAATCGATTCCTGGAAATATGATATTAATTCATTCCAAGAAATTAGGTTTCTGTCGTAAACCTCTTCATCAGAATCTATGACAAAAATTACTCCATCCACAGCTCTTAACGTAATGGGGCGTGTTACAAAATAGAAGTCTTGACCTGTTGTGGTATAGATATGAATTTTTAGTTTCCATTCTTGATTTTGAAATGTGACAGTCCCATAATCAAAGAATAGGGTCCTTTCGACAGTACTTTCGATACTACACACATCTTCTTCTTTTCCAAATTCAGAAAATAGAGCCTTTATTGATGTGGTTTTCCCTGACATAGCAGGTCCAAAATATACAATTTTAAGGCTGATAGTTTTAGCTAAATGGTCAATTATCAATTTAAACTCAAATCGTTATCTTTTTAATAGTTAATTTTAAAATAGCTTTAAAAAAACCATGTTTTTTTTCTTATTCCATTCAAAACAAGGAGGAATAAGCATAGATAAGAAGAATTATTCTTTAGGAAAATCTAAAATATAAGCTTTTCTCCATCAATTTTACAAGAGATAAGATACCGTAATATAAAAATCTCAATTTCTCGTTGTAAAATATCATTACTGAGATTTAATTTATTTTTTTAC
>JAUWHL010000066.1 GCA_030605895.1 Promethearchaeota archaeon
ATACCCATTAAAGAATAATAACCAGCAATTCCAAAATGAGTAGAATTTCTTACAGCAATAGCCCCTATGCCATACTTTTTTGCTTTTTCAATAGCCATTTTCATTGCTTTATAGGCTATAACATGCCCTAAACTACAATTCCCGTCCATTAATGCGGTAGTGGGACCCTCTTTAATAATATCAATTTTTGTTTTTATTTCATAAATTCCTGCTTTGATACGATCATAATACATTTTGCATCTCTGAATACCATGCGACTCAATCCCTCTTAAATCCGAAGTAATGAGAACATTAGCTATAATACTTGCATCTTCTTTAGAAACTCCAAGACCTTTAAAAACATCTCTCATAAAATTCTCAAGTGTATTAGCATCAATATATACAATATCTTCTGACATCTTAGAATTTACCTATCATTTTTTTTATTTTTTATAATATTTGTTAAGGATTAAAACAGTTTAATTTTTTCACCTAAATTATATTTCTTATTATGAGATGAATAGTAACACTTCTCTTTTCATAGTCTTATATATATTCTTGATTAAGGCAATATTTTCCACATATTATTTCCGTATATATATTACCAATTCTACTAAGAATTGTGATATTGAATAATCAATTATAGCATTAATTAAATATAAGTTTTAGAGCCTCATGAAAAAAAAAGAAAAGCTAAAATGCCCACTCTGCAGTATCAAATTCATTCCAAGAACATTTTATCCTGAGGAAGCAAATTTTACTTCTTCAGATGGTAAATCATTGTCAGGTTTTAATGGATATATAAGTTCTAATGGTGTAAAGCCATCAGAAGTGATACTAGGCTCCTGGATTACTTATTGTCCAAATTGTAATTATATCATGAAATTCGTTAAAGAGATTGTGAAAAAAGAAAAAATCCAATCCCAAAGTGTGGTAGCTAAAGATATTAAAGAAAAATATAATAATTATTACTTTGGATTTCCTTTTGAAGATTATTCTCACTATCTAACAGAAGTTACTGAAAAGGTTAGAGTAAATATCGAAAATTCTCTTAAAGAGTTAGATCTAAATATTTGGGAAAGTATGTATGAACTTAATGATACATTTAAACTTTTAGTGAGATTCTATGCTAATTTAGAAAACTATTGCAATTCACAACTAGCGAATGAAAAAGATGTAACTTTACATAATAAGATAAAAATGTTGAAACTATCACCAGAATTAGAAAATACTTTAATAGAATTAAATGATATGAGAAATCAAACCATTCAAGGTGCTTATGAACTAACTTCTGAGGATAAGGAAAAGGTCAATAATACTGTTGTCAATTTTACATTAAGTATAATAGAGAAACATATAAAACCTTTGATCAACGGTAAGAAATTAAAAGCTAAATATAATTATGTAGATCTAAGAGATCTTAATTCTGAAATCAGGATCTTTTTGAACACTTATTTAAATGGTATATTTAATCATGGAAAGTCGGCAAATAATCAAATAAAAACATTCCTTCAACAAATTCTTATTAATTAATTCCAATAATTATTCCCACTTTTTGTATTCTTTTAGTCGCCGTATTATCACCATGCTATAGATTTTTTTGAATCCTTTTCTCGTATTTTTAATTCATGATTTTAAATGATTTAGATACTAAAGTTAAAGGAAAATTCCATAAAGAGATTACAATTGAGGATGATGGGGAAGATCTTGTCTATGTTTTTCCTGACACAAAAGAATTTCTCTCAATCATTAGAAGAAAAGAAATTAAAAAAAACTTGATTTCTTCAGATTAATCTTAAGCGATACTAAAAAAGAAACTCAATTGTCTTCTTGAAAATATAAATTTAAATTTTATAATAAATTATAAAATATGGACACCTTGGGCAATGTCTGAAACCCCTTGCTGGGTCGACCACAAAATGCTCAATAGTGGAAAGTGCTTGAATTAAGAATTCATGAGTGCTATTAGCCAATCTTATGTTCCGTCGAAGCATCGGCTACATAGGTGGGTTACAGAGTGGTGTATTTTGTAGGAAATACATAAACTCGTAATTTCAAAACCGGATAGGCCCTGGCGGGAGCATCCGTACGAATAGTAGTTCACGCTTTGTAGTGCGGGTGTGGAGGGGCATGAGATATCACGGTTATAATAGTAGGATTGATATCGAGGTTCAGGTTTTTAACCTTAATCCTATTTATTCTCTACTTTCAATTGAGGTTTTTGGTTCTTTAATCAATTTATATCTGCAATATCTATTATTAGAATTCAGAATACATTCTATTGTTTCTACATCATATTTAAATTCAGGATAAGAAGTATTCAAAAATGCTATTGTATATGGTATACATATTGTACTTTGAATTAGTTCCGCTTTATCAGGATTGAACTTACCACCAATAGGGCAAAATCTTTTTGAATATTTTAGTGAAATTTCTAAAGTTTTATCATCTATAGCTTTTATTCGAGTTTTAGCATTGAGGACATTATATATTTTCCTTAGACTATCTTCTAATCCAGTAATTCCTCTCTTTTGTAACATTTTACCTAGTTTTGCACCTAAACTAACAGAAATCGATTTTGGGAGGTTTATGCCCCCCACATCAATCATCTCTTTGAGATAAGCTTGAAAGAACTTTAATGCATCTCTATTTTTTGACATTTTACAGAAAAATGTTTGTTAAATTATAAACAAAAATATTAGTTAATTCTCCACTTCATAATATTTAAGCCTTGTTATAGGAATTTTTTATTTGTCAATAAATCAAATTTGTTAAACCTATTCAGTCGTTATTTTTACTTTTTAGTTCTTTTACTAATCGATATTTACAATTTTTCTGATTTGAATCAATAATGCATTCCATAATTTTGGCATTATATTTATATTGAGGGTGAGAAGTATTTAAAATTGCCATTGTATATGGGATACATATTATATTTTGAATAAGTTCAGCTCTATCAGGGTGGTATTTTCCTCCAAGAGGACAGAAACGTGAACGGTAATGTAAAGTTATTTCCAGAGTATTATCATCTATAGATTTTATCTGTGTTTTAGCATTAAGAACATTATAAATTCTTTTTAAAGTATTTTCTATTCCAGATATTCCACGTTTTTTTAATAATTTGCCTAATTTGGCACCTAAACTAGCAGAAATCGATTTAGGGAGATTTTCACCACCCACATCGATCATTTCTTTAATATATGCTTGAAAGAATTTTAAAGCATCTTTATTTTTTGACATCTTACTGAGATTTTTTTTGTTGATAATGTAAAATATAGTTAAATCTCAACATTAAAGTATTTAATAATTATTATAAAAATTATTTATTTATCAATAAATCAAATTTGAAGAGATTTTAAGATTTAATTAGAATGTTATAAAAAAAGAATTGGGAAATATCAAAATTTTACTAAGAACTGATTAAACTCGTAAAATTTACATGTTAGTTAACCCTTATGTTGCTTATTTTTAATCTTTAAAATGTAATGACAAGTTCTTTGGTTATTTAGTGGAATACAATTTATTATATCTGCTTCAAAGGTGAATTGGGGAAAAAGTTCATTCAAGAATCCTCTTGTATAAGGAATGCAAATATTCTCCTGAAAAATTGAGGCTCTGGAAGGATTGTGAGAACCCCCAATTGGACAAAATTTCTTAGCGTATTTTAAAATTATTTCATATGTGTTCTCATTAAGTTGTTTTATCACTGGTTTTGTCTTTAATACAGAATATAATTGTTTTAAAGCAATCCCAATATCTAAAGATAATCCTCTTTCTTTATATAATTTTCCCAGTTTTGACCCAGATTTAGTAGAAATTGCTTTTGGTAAATTATTCCCACCAATATCAATCATTTCTTTAATATATGCTTGAAAAAACTTTAATGCATCCTTAGGGATAAAATCACCTCAGTAAAATATTTCGTAATTTTTCTCCAAAATATAATTTTTCTCTAAAATGTAATTTCCCTAAACCCATAAATTACATGAGAAAATGATAAATACAGATATATAAATTTATCCATTAATGTCAAAATTGTAATATGAAAAAAAAGAAATTATAAAAAAAATTAAGAGATTTCGTTCTTAAAACTAAATCTTAACAAACGGTTTTTGTCTTCTTCAGCGTAATCAACCCCAATCCTCTTATTTAATATAATTTTATCTCTCGGAATTTTCTCTCCTTGAGTAAAATATAATTTTGAATCAGATCTACACGAATCTTTCCCATTAAACTTATCTTTAGTAATATCTAAAGCCATACATAGTTTACCAGGACC
>JAUWHL010000256.1 GCA_030605895.1 Promethearchaeota archaeon
AACTATAATAATAATACTATACAAAATTGTGCGAAAGATGAGTTACAACAGAATTGTAATTGAACAGAAATTAAAGGAGTTTTTAAAAGAAGATTGTATGTTTATCGATGTAAGTTCTAAAGTAATACCGGAGAATGCAAAAGCATCGGCAAAGATATTCACTAAAAGTACGGGATATGTTTCAGGATTAAATGAATTAAAAATATTATATAATATGTTAAATGTCTCCAGCTCTTTTAAAAAGAAAGACGGAGACGAGGTTAATAATGGAGATATCATTGTAGAATTAATAGGAAACGCAAGAGATATTTTATTGGGAGAAAGAACAGTATTAAATCTAATAACCCATATGAGTTCTATTACAACTACTGCTAGAAAATACGTTAAATTAATTAAAGACTCCGGAAAAGATGTTAAAATTGCTTGTACTCGTAAAACAACCCCAGGAATTCGTATTTTTGAGAAGAAAGCTGCAGAACTGGGATTAGCAGATGAACATAGATTTTCATTGGATGAAATGGTTCTATTAAAAGATACTCATTTAAGATACTTTAATGGAGATATAGTAAATTTATTAAGTGAGACTAAAAAAAGAGTTAGTTTTTCGAAAAAAATTGAGATAGAAATCGAAAAAGTAGAAGATGTCTTAACCGCTGCAAAAAATGGAGCAGATATTATTATGTTAGACAATATGGGACCAGATCAAGTGGAAGACGCTATTAATTTATTGAAGAAGAACAATCTGAGAGATAAAGTAATAATTGAAGTCTCTGGCGGCATAACTTCGGATAACATTGTAGATTATTTACTTTCAGAACCCGATGTGATAAGTTCAGGTCTCTTAACCCAATTCCCTTCAGAGCAAGTAGATTTTTCACTTCGTTTTGATTAAGTGTAATTTTTAATCAATTATAATTTCACGAATTGAACAAATTACATCCTTTATTTTGGCTAATTCTTTATAAAGATCCTTAATCGTACCAATTTCACCAACTAATAAAAGTAATTCAATTTTTTTTTCTGCAATTCGCCAATCGGTTACGGTTTTTATAATTTGATGATATTTGGAATATAATTCGGTTATTTGGTTAATAGTGATTTCTTTAAAAGGATAGACTAAACTAACAGTCATTAATTTATATCCTTCCAGATTTTCAAATTTTTCATGTTTTTCAATAAAACTTACTATCGAGTCTCTTAATGCTTCGCTTTTAGAGTTAAATCCACTCAAATTTCTTACATTTTCGAATCTTTCTAATAGATCGTCGCTAATTTGGAGCGATATTATTGGAATTTATCTTTCTCCTCCTTTTTTTTAAAGATTTCTAATAAAAATTAAGAATATATTATAAAAACTTGTTAATAAAATTAATACTTTGAGTTAATGATTTGGCGTCAGATAGTTCAATAATTAATGATCCTTTATAGTTATATTTTTTAATTACATCAAAGATTTCTTTAAAATCAATCTTTCCTGTACCTAATGGTGGGTGAGTATCAGTTATTTTAGAGAAGTTATCAACTATATGAACATTTTTTATGGAATTATGAAAAGTTAACCATAAATGTTGCACATCACCATCACAAGTATAGAAATGGCTAGTATCGTAAGTAAGAAAGAGATCTTTTCGACCAATCATACTAAATACCTCCTCAATATTTTTATTATCTGTCATAATATGGGTATTTTGAGGCATATTTTCTAAACAAATCATTAAATTCTCGCTCATTGCATAATTTAGTAGTCTAAGGATTGAATGTTTTAAATATCTTTTATTAAATTCTCTAATTGAGGGTAACAAAAAATTAGCTATTCCAGGATGGATGGTCATCATTTTAACACCGATATCATTACAAAGATTTACTGATTCTAAATATGATTGTATTGACGCCTCAGAAATAAGATTATTATGGGAACATAAATTCATATCGATAAAAGGTCCATGAACTTGCTTTTTTAAAGAATATGAGTTCACAAGGTCAATGAATTTCTGTCTATGTTCATCGTTAAATACTTCTGGAGGGTCAATTACTAATTCTATTATTTTAATTCCATGGTGTTCTGCGAAATTGAGGCATTCTTCAGAGGCCTTAAGTTGTAATTCAAAAAGGTTTTTAAATTTACCATTGAGTCCCATTTCGATAATATGTCCCAACGAACTAATTCCTAATTCCATGAATTTCACTTTTGTACTATGATTTTTTTATATTTTTTTCCGCATATGACGAGGATAGTTAGCAAAAAGACTTTCAAATAGTTTCTGAAATCGATCAAGATGTGCTTTAGAAATGATATTTGGCGTTCCTATTTGTAAAGCCCCCCAATACATCTTGGCAAGCTTTTCTACTAATTCTGCAAATTTAACAGCATGATCTAATGATTTTCCACAAACAATAACTCCATGATTTGCTAATAGAGCAGCATTTTTTATACCTAAAGCATTTAAAGCCACTTCACCAATTTCTATCGTATGAGCCTCTCCAAATTCAGAAACATTGACAGAACCACCTAAAAAGATGTACATCTCTTCCATTATAATTGGAATGCTTTTTCTTACGATTGAGAGCATGGTTGCAAAAGTGGAGTGTGTATGAATTACTGATTGAACTTTTGGCCTTGATTTATAAATGGCTATATGCATTTTTGCTTCAGTTGATGGTAACTTTCCAGTACTTAAAGGAGTCCCATCAAAATTTAAATGTACAACTTCTTCTTTTTTAAGTGTTTCATATTGATTAAATGAAGGAGTGATAAAGAATTCCTCTTTTTTACCATTTCTCACACTAACATTGCCTTCTCCCGCATCCACTAATCTCTTTGCAAAAATTGCTTTTGCTCCTCTAACAACTTCCATTCGAAGTTGATCTTCTTTATTTATTACCATAACTTAAATAATTAAAATTCAATTAAAAATATATTTTGATTAAGTTTATAATTTTTTATAAAAATCATATAATCTTGATTTATTATTAATTCTTGAAAGTCTTTTTTTTTAAATATTTTGTAATGGTATTAAGTTTATAAACTAGATGATTGATATCAATTCTATTATTTTTACTTCCTTAAAATATGAGCCGTATTGTTTTACATTGTGATCTAGATTGTTTTTTTGCTGCAGTAGAAATAAGAGACAATCCACAATTTAAAGGTAAACCTGTTATAATAGGAGCGGATCCAAAAGAAGGAAAAGGGAGAGGAGTTATCGCAACCTGTAATTATGAAGCCAGAAAGTATGGTTTACACTCAGCTATGCCTATATCTCAAGCATATAAAAGATGTCCTCATGGAATTTATCTAAAACCAAATGGTAAAAAGTATTTTAAAGTATCCAATGAAGTAATGGATATACTCGAGATATATAGTGATAATTTCCAGAGAGTTGGGACAGATGAGGCATATTTAGAATTAACAGAAATTACTAAAGATTGTGAGGAAGCGGAAAAAATTGCAAAAGAAATCCAAAAGGAAATTTTTACTAAAATTGGTATTACAATTTCAATAGGTATCGCTCCAACAAAATCTTTAGCAAAAATTGCATCTGATGAGAATAAACCTAATGGTATTACCATCGTAAAACTTGAGACAATTTATGAATTTTTGAAAGATAAGGATATTACCCGCATTCCTGGTATCGGTAAAAAAACGAAGGTCCATTTCTATAAAAAGGGAATAAAAAGAATTGGAGATATAATTAATACACCTTTACCTACAATGATTAAATTATTTGGAAAACATGGAAGGTGGATCTGGAATGTTGCAAATGGTTTAGATAATCGTAAGGTTAAAGAATTTCATGAAGAAAGGAAATCTATCAGCGCAGAAAGGACATTTTTTTCAGATACAGATAATTTTAATGAAATTTTATCTAAATTTGAAGATATTAATAAAAAAATACATAAATCAATAGTAAAACACCAAATCACCTATAAAACCATCACTTTAAAAATAAGGCTTGAGGGTTTTGAAACTTATACTCGCTCCAGAACACTTCCTTTTCATATTCAAGATGAGAAATTTGTTTTAAAGATCATATTAGAATTATTTAAAGAGTTTTCAAATAATAAAAAAAAAGTAAGACTGGTTGGTATTAAATTATCAAATTTAGAAAGAAATCAAAGAGTTCGACAAACAAGTTTGATATCTTATGCCTATATTTAGGTTTTTCATTAATTTAACTAAGAGGTTTTCTTTTAATTAACTCTATAATTTTTTTTTGGAGTTTACTATTTGAAGCAATAATACCTGGTTTAGTCCATAAACATTTTCTTTCTTTAAATTTTAAGCGTTCGCCATTTAAATTTGTTACACTACCACCAGCTTCCCTTACGAGTAAATCCCCAGGCAAAAAGTCCCAAGTAAAGGAGTGTTCCGGGTCTAGAGGTTTTAAATATAGATCGGCAGTACCATCAGCTACCATGCAAAATTTTGCCATGCTATCAATCTGAATAAAGTTCCTTATTCCAATTTCCTGGGCAAAATTAAGAACCCAGGGTTGATCATAATGGAGTGAATGACATAAACGAATATTACGTATATCTTCATTAAGATTCACCTTAATCGGTTTAAAAACATTTTTATTAAATGAAACCTGAGCACCCTGATTTTTTTCAGCAGAAAAAATAGCTAATGCCTTCTCATTATAATTTGGTACAGCAATAGCACATATTTTAGGATTTGACTCAATCATAAATCCCACACCTATGGCATAAGACAAACCCTTTTGATACCCAATCGTACCATCAATTGGATCTATTGTCCATTGACGTACTGAAGATTTTCCATGATACCTGATATTTTCTTTTAGAATTTCTAAATCAATTAAATTTAATTCTTCGAAACATTGTTTTATGAGATTTTCAGCTTTTTGATCGATAAATTCTATATTTTCTTCTTCTGCTATTATTTGGTCATCTTGGAAGAATTCCCTTAATTGGGAAATAAGATATATCTGAGACGCAAAATCTGCAAGTGTTACTGGTGATTGATCAGATTTTTTAAAGGAAAAGGATTCAATTCCTTTTTTTCTAAACCATTCAGTTATTATTGAGGCTTTTCTAACAATATCAATTGCGAATTTTAGTTCTCTATTATATTGCGACATGATTTAATTTGATTCTCTATTTAAACTTTAAATTTCTATCCAATATATATTTTAAAAAAACAAAATGGTATTTTTACTTACTAATACCATATTTTTTTTTAATTCTGTTAACTAACCATTCAGGCATAATTAGAGATAAATAAGAAAGAATTATAAAAATCGACCCAAAAATCCAAGCAATATAAGTAAACTCAGAATATCCAGGATGATTGAAGAATGTTATCATCAATGTATCCATAACAAACATTAAGAAAAGTAAAATCAAACTTATCATGGAGTAGAATAATAATTTCAATCCAGTATACATAATTTTATCATCGACGTTACGTTTAATCTTTTGGCAAATTAGAGCAATATAACTATATATTAGAAATGAAAATAATACAAGACCTCCAGTAGTATAAAGTCTTATGCTTAATTCTCCTTCGTAATCTACTTGAGGTACACCCCACCAATTCCAAGGAAGAAAGAGGATAATAATTATAACTATTCCAACAAGAGTTATTATTGGAAAGGCTCTTCTTCCCTTATTTGTCATATAACTAGCAAATATGAATAAGAAGATATCCGCACAAACTACCATACTATAAGCCAAGGGGAGGGATATTCTATATATTTCTTTATAGAAACCGGTAATAATTGCCTCAGCTAATCCTATTGATAGTACAATCAAAGCTGTTGTGAGGAATGAAAAAACTAAGGTTAGATATAATGGTGGTGGAACTTGTCTTTCTCGCCATTTATAATACATCTTAATTGATACTACAACAGCAAAAATCGATACGAAAATATAATATATAAAAATAGGTAAAACACGTAATTCGAATGGTGAATACGTCATATCAAAATGATATAATTTTACCTTTAAAAATTTATATGAAATTGATTTAAAAGATGTTTATAAATTTACCGAATTATTGCTTTGATTTCAAATAAATAGTTTTCTAACGACATTCGTGTTGTTTTCATAATGTTCATCTGATCTGACTTTTTTATTAATAGAGATTCTAAATTGTATTCATTTAATAGCCAGACTAATTTATATAAATCTATTTTTTTCTTAAAATCACTATCTACTTTAAAGTATTTAGAATAAGCATCATATAAAGCGCTATAAAAAGAAGGATTATTCAAAGGTTTTAATATCCAATAATCAATCTTAATAAAATCTTGAGCTCTACTGCCAATACACCAATAATTAAAATCCACGATACCATTAATATTGATAGCTCCTGACTCTTCTTTAACAATAATGTTTTGACTTTGAAAGTTATTATGTAAAAGTACATGTTCATTTTCATCTTCAATTAAAGCTTTATTATCTTTATAGAAATCCCTTATATCATCACAAAAATCTATTTGATTCTTCTTAGCTTCTTGTATCTTTTGTTCTAATTCGTGTTCAAAAAATTCAATGTATGAAATATTTTTCCTTTGTCCGATATTGATTATATTTTTGAAAAACGTATCAAATTTTACTTCATGTAAATGTCCAAAATGTTCACCTAAATTTCTAAATAAATTTAGAAATTTATTAACCCCCAAATTTTTCCCTTCGCTAATATATTGATTGATGAGCTGAAATAAAGGTTTACCTCGAATATAGTCTTGCACTGAGAAAAGATAAGGAATTGTATTTTTAGTTTCATCATAGTAAACTAAATTGCATACAGGGATTATTGGAGGGTTTTCTTTATTGAAGATATATGAACCTATCTTTGTATTGACAATTTCTTTCACTTTCTTCCTTAAATCAACATCATTAGGATTCAAACTTTTATCTAAAAAAGGATACAAGAGTTTCTCCTTAATTAATTTTTCATAATGGAAAATTTGGCTTGTATGAAATCTGAAGACCATTTGGCTATTTTCAAAATTTACTCTATAGAGTGTATTGATATCAGCAATATATGGTCCTTTGATTTTCTTTACTTTACCTTGTTTAACTAAAATGTCAATATTTGAAAATTTTTTAATGAGTTCATCAAATTGGTAAAGATTCTTTTTACCGATGAAATATAATTGATAAATTTGCTTATTATTTAATAAGTATTTCACAATAACCTCGATTTTTTCTTTACTAATTAAATCAATTTGAGTTTGTAATTCTTTAGTAATTAAATTTACATCTTTATTTGATTCTACTATTAAATCTTTATATAGATGTAAAAATGCATATTTTAAACCAATTATTTCTT
>JAUWHL010000180.1 GCA_030605895.1 Promethearchaeota archaeon
CTCTAATTTAATATATCGCTGTGTTAAATCTCTAGCTCTTTTAATTTCCTCAAAACTTGGTTTTTCAGCTATAGTCACTAGTCTTAGTGAACCAATATCGTGAATTAGATCTGAAATTCGTTCTCCGCGCTTTTCTAATTCTACAATCATATTAAAAATATCTTTTCCCAATTCTCGTCTTTCTTCATTATTATCAAATGGTTTAACTATATTTCTCCACACTTTTGAAATATTTCGAATAGCGCCCTTAATAGAATTATAGAAATTTAATGAATACTTGAGTACCACTTTTACTTGATCTTCAGGTATCTCAAAGAGAGTAATCATATTTGCAGTGGGGGGGAAATCTGCAATTATTATATCAAATTGAATATCTTGGGTATTAACATCTTCAGCATCTAATATCTTTTGAAAAAACATAGCATTTTTTAACGCTAATGGAATAGAATCCGCAGTAAATGTTGTATCTATAAACTTTTCGATTTGGGGAAGCATTCCTACAAGTGGCATTTGCTTTGTAAGGGTTTTCATTTTTTCTATTAAATCTTTAGTGTATTTCTTAGCATAACTATTCGCATCTGGTTCAATACACCATAAATTTTTTGTTAAGAGCGTTACTTTGTTTCCAATTTTCAATTTGAATAAATCACTAAGGTTATGTGCCATATCAAAAGAAATAAGTAATAGTTTTTTTTTAGGAAGTAACTCTGAAAGGAGCACTGCTGTAGCAGCACTGATAGAACTCTTCCCTACTCCTCCTTTTCCCCCTAAAACAATAATTTTCTCCATGATTTAATATTGGTTTAAAACCTATAATTTATAATATCAAAAATAACAATAACATAAAAAACCTAATTATAATATTCTTTCAATTAGCAAAAAATATATTGATTGAATAATATTTAGAAGATATAATAGTAAATATTATAAAAATTATTTATAATATTATCAAATAAATAACCAATCATAATAATACATTTAATTTATAAAATTTACAATTAAAAGTATCAAAAGTTTTAATCAATTAATCAAATCAATTAAAAAATTAATAAAAAATAAATAAAATTATAATCAATTCAGTAAATCAAAATTAGTGGTAAATCTTATAATTATAAATAAGAAGTAGGCTTATAATTCAAGTTTAATAACAATTTACAATATTATATTAATAGACAATATGTTTTAGAATCTAATTAGAAATAATTTACTTAGCACTATTTCTAATTCAGTTGGCTAGATTCTACTTCTACTCTATAGGACTTCCTTTAAACTTGGTTTATTGAATAAATAAAAAAATAAAAAAGGAAGTGATTAAGATTACAAATCAAAATGAGTTTACAACTAAATACGTTATAGAAGTTAAATTCACAATTAAAGGTGTTGTTGAGAAGTCTGATGTTGTAGGGGCAATCTTTGGACAAACAGAGGGTTTACTTTTAGACCTTGACTTGAGGGACCTACAGAAATCAGGACGAATCGGAAGAATAGAAGTAGAAAATGAATCAAAGGAGGGAATTTCTGAAGGCTCTATTAAAATTCCATCATCACTGACAAGAAAGGAGACTGCATTATTAGCAGCGACTGTTGAGACTGTTTCTCGTGTTGGACCTTGCGAAGCTGAAATTAACCTAATCGAAATTCGAGATGTTAGGGAAACTAAACGTCAAAAAATTATTGAAAGAGCAGCTGAGCTTTTAAAAGAATGGGATCAAAAATCTTTAGATCAAAGTGAAATAGAAGAAAAAATTGATACAGATATCAAACTAGGAGAGATAATTTCATGGGGTCCAGAAAAGCTTCCAGCAGGTCCAGATGTGGACAAGAATCCAGAATTGATTATTGTGGAAGGTCGGGCGGATGTTCTTAATTTGTTAAGAATTGGAGTTAAAAATACTGTTGCTGTTCAAGGAACTCATGTGCCCAAAACCGTAATCAAATTAGCTAAGCAAAAGAAATCAGTAACTGCATTTGTTGATGGAGACCGTGGTGGAACAATTATTCTTAATGAACTTTTTCAAGTCACTAAAGTTAACAATATTGCTAGAGCTCCTGATGGGTTTGAAGTTGAAGAGTTAACACGTAAACAGATGATAAAAGCTTTACAAAATAAAAAACCTGCAAAATCATTTAAAAATATTAAAGCAAGTGATATGAGAGAAAAACAATACGGCGATACTATTGATGGTTTTCAAAAGATATTAAAGAAACTTAAAGTTAAAGATGAAAAAATAATTATTGAAGCAACTAAGAATGTTAGAGCAGGGTTTGCTATTGGATTTAATAAGAGTCTTGAAGAGTTGTTTAATATGCCCGTAGGTGATATTTATGAAAAAATTAGAGCCTTTAAAAATACGCAATATTTAATTATCGATGGCATTTTAACAAAAAGACTTCTTTCTCTATCAATAAATATGAAAATTAAATTCATTGCATGTAAAAATAAAGAAGGGGAATTAACTATTCCTGAGCAAATATTAATCTATTTTTTCTAAGTGAATAATCTTTGTAGCATTTGAAAGAGTAGTTGTATTACATATGACACAACACCCAAAAGTACGATACCTATGGCACAAATTTTAAAAACTAAGAAATAATCCTTTCGACTAGGCTTATTTGCTATTTTGATTATTCTCCTTGAATTTTTGAAGAATCTAACCAGTCTTTCATAATAGCCTAGTTTCTTTTTCTTCTTAGCTTTATTATATTTTTCATATTTCGGGTAATTTGACACATTAAAAATAAATTTTTGTCAGATAAAAATTTATCTGTTAAGACTGGAGTGTGATTTTAGATTAAACAAGCTCAAGTATACTTGAAATGAATAAATCTCTATCAAAAGGTTCTAAGTCTGCATAATCCTGTCCTGTACCCAAAAACAAAAAAGGTTTCCTCGTTTCAAATGAAATTGATAAGGCAGCACCACCTTTAGCATCAGCATCTAATTTAGTTAAAATACTGGCATCAATCCCCACATGTTTATTAAACTCTTTTGCTTGAAATAAAGCATCATTTCCCGCAAGAGAATCTCCTACAAACACACGGCAATCTGGTTGAGCAACCCTACAAATCTTTTGGATTTCTATCATGAGATTTTTATCAGTAACTTGTCTTCCAGCTGTATCAACTAAAACAACATCGATATTTTTTGCTTTAGCGTGTTCAATGGCATCATAAGCAACTGACGCAGGATCAGATTTATATTCATGTTTTATAACTCGTATTCCTACATTGTCCATATGATAAGATAATTGCTCAATTGCAGCTGCTCGAAAGGTATCTGCGGCTGCTGCTACAATAGAGAATCCATTTTTCTTTAATAGGTGAGCAATTTTTGCCATAGTGGTAGTTTTTCCTGTACCATTAACCCCAAGAAAAACAATAACATATGGCTCACTTTTTTTTTTTATTTCTGCAAGCAAATCAATTTCTTCTTCAGGTGTCAAAATCTCAGTTATAGTATCTTTTAAAATGTCAAATAGCATTTTTTGTGTTGATGTCAACCGTCCTATTTGTTCTCCTTTAAAAGAATCAATTATCTTATTACAAATTTCATCAGCAGTGTCAATAGCTACATCATTACTCAAAAGCAGTAATTTTAGATCATTGATAGCATCATCTAGCTTTTTTTCTGTTAAAGTTTTTTTAACAAATGATGAAAAAGTGTTTTTTAATTTTTCAAGCATTTATTTCTCCATTAGCATTTAAAATATAGTATTAATTAAAACGAGGTTAATTATAAAATTCTATTGTTATTTATAACCTCTTTGAACATTTTGAGAAATTTGTTGTAGAGTCATTTCTACCTTCTGTAATTGAGTTCTTAAAAATTGAATTTGTTTATTATGTTGTTCGCTCAATTTACCAAGAAATTCAAGAGTTCCATCTAAATCCTTCTCAATTATAACATCTTGAGTAACAGCTAATAAAACTTTCTC
>JAUWHL010000262.1 GCA_030605895.1 Promethearchaeota archaeon
AAAAGCACCCATTGCGGCAATTTCTGGCATACATAAACCGGAACAATAATTAGTGAGTCTTATATATCTACCCAATTCTTCACTCACATCATCTAAAGCCTTTCTCATTAGTCGAAAATTTTCTTGAGTAGCATAAGTTCCGCCAAATCCTTCAATTGTAGCGCCATAAGGCACATAATCGAGTAGACTTTGTACTGTAGATCTAATAACTGCAATTACATCAGCTCCTTGTCTTGCTGCTGCTTGAGCTTGAATAATATCTTCATAAATATTTCCTGTAGCCACGATAACGTATATCAATGGTCCCTCTTTATCACCATATTTTTGAAGTAATTCATTTCTTTTTTTCCTATTTTGAGATATATTTACTAAAGTTTCTTGAGCAATGAGATTTATAGTTGCTTTTATTTCAGAAAGATCCTTTAATGGCAATTCTGTTAAATTTAATTCATCTTTAGCAATCTTCTCTGCAATTTCTTGAGGTGAAAGATTTGTGTGTAAAATTGCATTGCCAATATAAATAGCAGCTCCAATTCCAAGGTGATTTCCCTTTTTAATATTATCTACAACAATATTAGGAAGTGGAACATCAAATTCATCAACATCATCTATCCCTAGCAATCTACAAACAGTTCTTTC
The DNA here is from genome assembly GCA_030605895.1 of Promethearchaeota archaeon. Lineage (GTDB taxonomy): Archaea > Asgardarchaeota > Lokiarchaeia > Sigyniarchaeales > SOKP01 > Loki-b32. The sequence goes on from JAUWHL010000262.1 coordinate 640, forward strand.
TATTGTAGTAGTAGTATGGTGATCAATAAATTTCTGAGTCTCAAACGCTATTTTTTTTGCCGCTTCTCTAGCTTTCCTTACTACTGAAAAATCTAAATTCAATTTACTTTCCGATTGTTTTCCAATTTCTGTCATTCTTTTCACAATTTCAAAATTTTATATCAATATTGTAAATTAATTATCTACTCCAAGATCATACACGGGAACATTAAGATTTTTTTTCATTAAATTTAAAAAGGTGTTCTTTTCGAATCTATATCCCAATGGAGAAGTAGGATTTATAGTAACAGCAATAACTTTTATAGGATTTAAAACTTTTATAATTCCACCTTTTTTTTGGAATTTATTCTTTATCTTTTTACTTAAAAAAAGTTTAGTAGCATCTTCCACTAAAATTGTAATTTCTTTATATTTATCAGTAAGACTCATTAAGTCTTCTATTGATTTATCGGTGAGCGCTCCTTTTATTATAATATATTTTGAATTTTCATCAAGTATATTAGCAATATCTCTAGCTGAATCTAATGGGGTTAGAACGTCTAATAATTTTATCGAGTTTTTATTATCTATTATTCCTACTTTTGATTTTTTTAGTATCTCTTGTGCGATTTCTATTGTTTGTTGATCTACTTCGCTTTCCAAATTTAATAATTCAATTGTATGAACTGTTAAATTGATGACATTTTGCATATCTTCTGACACTGATGCTCCTGTAGAAAGGATTGTAGCATCAGAAATAATAGGTGTTGCATATGATCTCCTATCAAAGGCACCATCGATTAATATCAAATCACATCCTAAATTTTTTAATTCTAAACATATTTCTTGTAAATATTTGTTTATTGATGGTCCCGCTAATTCAATCAGACCATCACTCAATGCCTTTAATATTAAAATTTCTCCTAATGGAGTGTTAAATTCTGTTTTCTTTAGTAATTCCAATTTGACTTCACTAGCTTCAAAACTCTCTCTAGCTGTTGCTATAATCGTCCCCATCTTAATAAATATTCGAGGTTTCGGCAACTGTGTAATTACATCATATTTTTCTCCATCTCTTCCTATAGATGTTAAACCGAGTCTATAACCTTCTAAATTCTTTATAATATAATTTAGTGTAGTGGTTTTACTGACATTTTTCGCGAGACCAATAATTGAAATAATTTTACACTTATTGATTTCATTCAAAAAATTAGTCATGAAGTCCATTTTCTTGCTATATATTAATGAGTTTTTGGTAATAAGAGAAATAAATCTTAAATAAATTTTAAATAATATTAATATTCAATTTTATCGCCAAATTTTTTTAAAGGCCACTGCCAATAGAGCTCTGTTTTAATGACGCCTTTTTCTTTTAATTCCCTAAATGTTCTTTCCTTTAATTCGTGAAGAAAATTATCTGGATCGTAAAGAATCTGTCCTTCATCAAATGCGTCTAAAATTAAATAATATTTTGAATCTACATAACTTTCCATTTCTTTTGAAGTTCTCCAGAGTGCCTGAATGCCTGAACAAACAGGTCTAGTTAAATTTACCACCCATTGACTCCTCTTAAGAAGATCAACAGTTATATCATCAGATATTATAAATAAGTCGATATCACTTGAATATTCATTATCATCACGCGCCTTTCCTGTTGCAACAGACCCAAAAAGTAATATTGCTCTTATTTTTAAGTCTAACTCAAAAAGGAATTGCAGATATTTCTTTAAGTTGTTTTCAAAATATTCTATTTTTATGAAGGATAAATCTATATGCTCAGTTTGATTCATTCTATTAATAAATCCTCACATTCTTTTATAAATTTTGTAAATAATGGTAGATCTTGTTTTAGATTTGAAATTTCTTTAAATATTTCTTTCAAATTTATTAAAATTTCTTTTAAATCTTTTAAAAATTTATCCGCTTCTAATTTATCATATTTATCTTCTGGGGAGATTAACTTACCCTCCTCTATTGTCCCGTATCGCGTGGTAGTTCCTTCTCCTTCAATGCCTTTTGCTAAAAATGCTACTTCTTTTATCCGGTCAAGATTTTCTATTTCAATTTCAAGACTATTGTTATTAACAATTGAATCTAATATTCTTGAAGGATCATGAATTTTGCGAAATTGTAATCCTAAAAGAAGAATTAATGCTTTTTGGAGTTGTTCTATTGATATTTGAATTTTGAAGACGCATTCAGAATAATCACTGATTTGATAATTTCTAATTACTCTTTCTATATTATTGAATGCTAAACTCAGCCATTCTTTAGTTTTGTTAAAATTATTGGTCAATTTGATAACTAAAATTTTTATAATTCTACTCTATAAAATAATACAGATTCTCTTTTAAAAAATCTTTAGCTCAATGCCTAATTATTTCATTATTAATTACTGTAGTTGTTAAATTTGCTCGATTAAGCTTGATTTAAAAGGGAAGCAATATAATCCCATTTCTTATTAATTTTATCGGATGTGCGTAACCGGTTAAATATTTTATATTCAAAAGCGCCAATTAGGTTGTACATATTTTTTACTTCCTTATATACTTGC
>JAUWHL010000323.1 GCA_030605895.1 Promethearchaeota archaeon
AGTAGTCCATAAAAATCTTCTCCAAAAGGATGAATTGCTCCATATTTTTTATACATTGAGGGAGGCATAGTTAAAAGTTTATTTTTAATTACAGGGTTATCAAGCATATCATCGCAGGCATTATGTTCTTCATCAATGATAAGGTAGCTAAAAAGTGCGGGAATAATTTCATTTGGATCTCTATTAGCTTTTTTTGCTGAATTTCTGATGAGATTTAGTCTATTTTTATATGATTCAGGATCAGAATATGCCGGTAACCAACCATCCCCTAATCTTCCGGTTAAATCAAGCATTTTGGGACCATGTGCGGCTATCCAAATCGGTGGGTATTTTCCTTCTTTGAATGGTTTCAGAGTAAGAACAGCATTTTTCAATTTCCAAAACTTGCCTTCAAAATTTACTTTTTTATCGCTCTCCCATAATAACTTAATAATTTGAATAGACTCTTCTAACCTGCTTACAGGACTCTCCCATTTAATTCCATAAGGTATCACATTTTCACCTTCTCCAGTTCCGATACCTAATATTGCTCTCCCTTTCGAGATTTGATCTTGTGTTAATAATGTTTGCGCTAAAACAGCAGGATGTCTTCGGAAAGTTTCAGTCACGCTTGTTCCTAATTTAATTCTATTTGTATTCCAAGCAGCAACCGCCATAACAGAATAAACTTCATGAAATATATGTGGATTATCTATAAATTCAGCGGCTTTAAGAATATCAGGTGTCCATATACTTTCCGGTGTCCACCCCATCAGATGATCTGCAAACCATACTGAATCATATCCATTCTCTTCAATCCTTTTTACGTTGGCAATTCCACCTTCAAATGGACCTATAAAACTCCCTTCAGTTCCTACCTTTATTTCAATATCCATAATATCACTTTCTAATAATTAATTCTAAAAATATATTATCTAATAATAATTTATAACTTACCCTTTTAGTTTGAAATCTACCCCAAATGTAATGAGAACATGGAAGTTTTTAAGAGTCAAACAATTTTAATTATTATGAAGTTTGGATTTTCAATCCCAGTTCCTACTCCTCGGCTCGATTATATGTATGAAGGAGCTAAGAAAGCCGAACAATGCGGTTTTGAATATGTATTTTATGCTGATCATACAGTAATGCTACCTCCAGGGCCTGGTACTTGTTTTGATGCTTTTATGTTTCTCACCTCAATTGCAATGATCACTAATAAGGCTAAATTATGTACAGGTGTTTCTGATCCTCATAGATTTCATCCTGCACTAATGGCTCAAAAAGTTGCTACTCTTGACCAAATTTCAAATGGAAGAGCTATGATTGGTCTCGGTGCAGGAGAAAAAATGAATGTTGATATGTATGGATTGAATCGTGATAAATCTATATCGAAATTAAGAGAATACATTGAGTTATTAAGAGAATTTTGGACAAAACGAAAGGTAAGTAGAAATAGTGATTTTTGGGGTAATATGAGCCGAGCTTATATCCAAATTAAACCTATTCAAAATACTCCTCCTATATATATTGCGGCAAACGGTCCCAAAACTCGTCAAATGACGGGTGAATTAGGAGATGGATGGTATCCTTTTGTGGAGTCACCTAAATCATTTAAAGAGAATAAAAAAGAAATAGTTGAAGCAGCTAAAAAAGTTGGTCGAAATCCAGAAGAAATTGATTATACATATAATTGTTTTGTAGCTATAGATAATAAAAATCCAAAAAATGCTGTTAAACGCTGTGAATTCTTTAGAATTTCGTATGTACTGAATCCAACAAAAACTAATCAAATATATCCTGATTTATGTCTTCCAACGGATTATACAATTCATAATTTTGATATGAAAGTAAAAGATGCTAATGAGCAATTATCATGCGTAGATAGACTTCCTGAGACTATCCTTCAAGATACTAATTGTTTAGGTTCTACTGATGATGTCATTGCAAGTATAGAAAAGTTTAAAGAAGCAGGTGCGACCGCAATGATTCTTATGAACCGAGGTCCTGATATTAATCAGGTTTATGAAATCTTTCGTGATGAAATTATCCCTTACTTTAAAGAATTAGAAAAATAAATATTAGTTTCTTATTTTTTTTTTTCACTCCATTCTTCTGCTAGAATACTCATCATTATAGCATCGTAATATTTTCCCTTATTCCACATAAATTGCCTTTTTCGTCCTTCTTCAATAAATCCAATCTTCCTATAGGATTTTATTGCTCTTATATTATAATCATAGACTTCCAATTCGATACGGTTTAAATTTACTGTGTTAAAACAATATTCTAATAATAGTTCTATTGCTTCGGTTCCATATCCCATATTTTGATAATCTTTTTCTCCAATTACAATCCCAACTTCTCCTACTCTATTTTTCCAATTTATATTATGTATTCCACAATTACCTATAAGTATCTCTGAATCATCTTCATTAAGAATAGTAATAGAGAAATGAATTGTATCTTCTCGTTTTTTTAAATTTTCTATCCATTCTTCTTAAGCCATCCTTGTCATTGGGCGGTATATTACTAGGTATTGAGTAATTTCAGGATCGTTAAACCATTTTAAAAAAGAATCTATATATTCTCTTTTAATAGGACCTAATTTTACTCTGTTTCCTCTTAACATAAAAGAATGAAATCAAGTTTACAATAAAAAATTATCTAAAACCATCAAATTTAAGAATAAAGAAAGAAAAAATGATTAATTTAGAAAGTAATATTTCTTTTGCGAGCTACAAATTTTACGATCTCAAAGGATACGATACAGATTAGAGAAATCAAGAAACACACTAACCAGTCTAATCCTGTTAAAAACATAAACATGAAATTGATTCCGGAAGAAGCTAAGAAAACTTGTACTCCGGGAATATATATTAGAGCGATGAAAAGAAAGAATAAAAGTCCAATTAGAATAAACATAAATCTAGTTCGATCTTCGATAAGACTCCTTATTAAAGATTTATTTGGCCTTCTAATCTGAAATACAAGAAAAGATTCACAGAAAAAAAGAGTGCACATCATCATTGTAAGTGTTTTTCCAACGCGTCTTATAACATTTATATCTGCTGAAATATCATATATCTCAGCAGGAAATAGTGGAATTGCCTCATCAGAATAAAGATATCCTGGAATTATATTTTCTGGAAAAACAGGATATATACCACTAAAAGCTATGTAATAGACTATTACCATACTTGTAGCAAGCAAAAAACCAAATATAAATAACAGAATTAAGATATTTTTTGAAAGAATTTCTTCTGAATCGCGTGGTTTTTCTTTCATAACTTCTTTAGAAGTAGTATCAAAAGTAAGAATTAATCCCGGAAAGATATGTAAAGTTATTGAGAGAAAAGCCCATTGATAATAGAAAGCTGTATCTAAGAAATAGGGCAAATCCAATATAATAGCTAATATAAATTGGACAATACCCTCAAATACATTAATACATATATAAAAGAATACTACAGCACGAATTCTAGCAAATATTCCCCTTCCATGATGAATACCTGTTACTATCGAATTAAAGGAATCATCTGAAATTACCATATCGGAGGCTTCCTTAGCTACATCAGTTCCGGTAACCCCCATAGCTATCCCTGCATCTGCCATATTTAAAGCTAAAGCGTCGTTCACGCCATCACCTGTCATAGCAACAACTTTTTTTTGTTCTTGATATTGTTCAATGATATCTTCTTTATGTTCAGGCGAGACTCGAGCAAATACCTTAATTTTAGAAAATTCATCATAAGACTCTATATTTATGACATCTTTCCCTTCTACAGCAATATCACTTTCTTCGGCTACAATGGCGATCTGTGAAGCAATAGCTCTCGCAGTAGCAGGAGAGTCTCCAGTGATCATTACAACATCAACGCCTGCTTCATGACACTGTTCTACAGATTCTCTTACACCTTCTCTTGGAGGATCTAAAATTGTAACAAATCCAATATAAGTTAAATCTGTTTCACTTATTTCTCTACCTTCAATTCCTTCTGGGGGGATCTCATTCATTTCTTTATAGCATAGACTTAAAATTCTATAGCCTTGATGAGCATATAGATTTACTATTTCCATAATTTTCTTTTTTATCTCATCAGTAAATTCGATTTCACTGTCATTATAAATTACTTTTGAACATAAAGGCATTAAAATTTCACTTGCCCCCTTTGTAAATGAAACATATACCTGATCTCTTTTATAAAGTTTAGTCATTCGTTTTAAAGAAGAATCAAACGGATATTCTGTAATAGATTCATAATCATCAAGAAGATAATCCCCCATGATTTTCTGAAATAAAACCATCAGACTTGCTTCAGTTGGAGAACCTATAGCTTCCCATTTGGGAATTATTTTCCCAGAAATCTCAATTTCATTTTTAATTAATGCAGAGTTGTTATTTAAAAATCCAGCAGTCAATAGCATCTTTAAATGAGGAAATTCATCAATATGCTTGACATACGTTGGGTTTTTTGGATCATCCATTAAAATTATGTCTCCCTCGGGAGTATAACCACTACCAGTAACTCTAAAAATTGAACCATTTGTCCAAACATGCTGAATTGACATTTGGTTTTTAGTTAATGTACCCGTTTTATCGGAACATACTACACTTACACGCCCTAAACTGTCAACTGAAGCAAGATTTCTTATGATAACGCCATGATGAGCCATTGAAAGAACACCAGTTATTAAAATAATAGTAACCAATAATGGTATGTTGATTGGCATAAGATCAAGAGCAGAATTTAAGCTTTCTACAATTTCAGGATCATGGGGTGGGGTTACCCAGAAAATCATCAATGTTATTAACCAAAAAATGAACACAATGATTCCTAACCATTTACCAAAATTATTCATTTTTTGTCTGATTGGAATCTCGCTTGTACCAGCTTCTTCTAGGCCATGCGAAATCTTCCCTATTTCAGTATTTCCCCCAGTTTTTACTACGACGGATTTACCTGTTCCTGTTGAAATAAAAGTTCCATAAAATACCATATTACTACGTTCTCCTATAGAAATATCTCTTTTTTTTAATACCTCTCCTAATTCCGTTTTTCTTACGGGTTCGCTTTCTCCTGTTAAAGAAGCTTCATTTACCACAAGATTAAAGGATTCAATTATTCTAGAATCTGCAGGAATCTTATCCCCTTGATTTAAAACTAACAGATCACCATTAACAATTTCTTTAGTCGGAATATCTTGTTTTTGCCCATCCCTAATTATAGTAGATGTGGGAGCGGTTAATTCACGTAAAGCTTTAAGTTTTTTAGTTGCTCTGTATTGCTGAATAATTGCGACTAGACAGTTTAAAAGGACGATAAATAAAGTCAAAAAAATAGTAACTAAATCTCCTTCTCCACCAAAATACCATGCTAAAATCAGTATTACAGCCCCTATTAGGTATATAACGATTAACCAATTAAATAATGGCGCAAGGTATATTTTAATAAATCCTTTGGAAACTTTGGGGATTTCATTCAAACCAAATTTTTCCAATCGTTTCGCAGCTTCTTTTTCAGACAAACCATTATCAGGATCAGTTTGAAATTTTTTATAGATTTCGCCTAGTTCAAGATTATAATAATTTTCTTCTGTAGCTTCCATCATAAGTCTTCCAGAATTTTTAAGAATAATTAATGATAATTGAATTCTAATTTCTATTTAATTTAATAAATAACCTATAATAATCATTTAATTTAAAGATATCATATGATTAAAAAGTAGTAAAAATAATAAGACATCATTAAAAATGAATTTTCTTTTCTCTGGCGATGTATTTAAATAGTTCAATACCTATTATACCGGGCGAAGCAAGTAAGATACAAATTAACCAATCTGTACCACTAAGAAACATAAAGTTAATTTGTAAATCTAGCCCGAAGACATCATTCACATAATAATTAACAGCATAAGAAAAGCAAATAAAAAGAGCATGTAAAGCTAACGTAAATAGACATATAATTAATAGTATATAACTTATTTCTTCCTTTAAACTCTTATATAGCGATTTATTTGGTCGTCTAAAGGTCCAAATGAATAAAGCTTCAAAAATGTATATTGTCGTAATAAACATTGTTCTCGCTTTCATATATATCATATCGATTTCAGTTGCTCCCGCAGGAATATAACTTAACGAACTATTTGTATTCCAAGGATTTAGTGGAACGAAACCTCCTAAGGTTAATTGTAATGCTAAAACTAAACCTAAACCTCCAAGGAACGCTTGTATTAATAAGAATATCCATAAGTTTTTATTCAACAATTCTTCCTCATTTCTCGGAGGGTTATTCATAATATCTTTTGGATGATTATCTAAAACTAATGCTAAAGATGGAAGTGAATGTAATATTCCGAAAATATAGATATGTTGCCAATTTGAGGCAAATAATTCAAATCCAGTATATGGTTGTAGCATTTCAAAAGCAAAAAAGATGATGCCCTCCATTATATTCGTACAAATAAAGAAAAAGATAATAGTTCTTATTTTTGCGAAAATTCCTCTGCCTACTTTAACACCTTGTTTAATAGATACAAAATTATCGTCTGTAATTACCATATCTGAAGTTTCTTTAGCTAAGTCAGTTCCTGTTATTCCCATCGCGATTCCAGCATTTGCAAGTTTTAATGCAGGTGCGTCATTTATACCATCGCCTGTCATAGCACAGATAAAATCTTGGTTTTGGTAATTCTCAACAATAATCTCTTTATCAATTGGATCTACACGAGCAAAAACCGTGGTTTTATTAAACTCTAATAGATCCATATTTTTAACTTGATCTCCAGTTGCTACTAAATTTCCTTCAGAAAAAATTCCCATTTGAGAAGCTATTGTTTGAGCTGTTGCAGGATGATCACCAGTAATCATTATTACTCTTATACCACCTTTTTTACAATCTTCAACAGATTCTTTAACGCCAACACGAGGTGGATCCATTATTGAGACAAATCCTAAAAATATCAAATCTTTTTCGGTTTCTTCTCTTTTATGTTCATTAACAGAGCTTAATATTCTATAAGCAATTGCTAATGTTCTAAAACCTTTAATGGCTTGTTCATTTATGTTGTCAGAAATTACTTTTTTATAATTATTATCAAGAGATTTAAGTCTACCATTTATTTCGATTTGAGAGGAAATATTTAAAATTCTTTCAGGAGCACCTTTTGAAAAAACTAGAGATTCTGAACTTCCCGAAATAGGCTTGCAAATTGATGTCATCCTTTTAAATTCAGAACTAAAAGAAAATTCAGTAATAATATCGTATTTTTTTTGTAGATCGTAAGTATAATAACCAGCTTTTTCTGCTAACACTAATAAAGCAGCTTCTGTAGGTGATCCTAATGCTCTTCTAACTGCTTTTTCTCTTAAATCTCTTAATCTTACTTTAACATCTTCAAATATAAGGTTCGCATTATTATTCACAACCATAGAATCAATAAACTTTTGGAATGTAGCATTATTGCTTAAATCAATAGGATTTCCATTTTTTATAATCTCTCCCTCCGCATCATATCCAGATCCAGTGACTTCATATTCATCTTCGTTTATCCAAAATTTTTCAACAGTCATTTCATTTTTTGTAATGGTTCCAGTTTTATCTGAACAAATCACAGAAACTCGTCCAAGAGATTCTATTGAAGATAAATTCTTGATAATCACTCCTGTTTGCGCCATTCTTAGAACTCCAGTGATTAGAACTAGAGTGGATAATAAGGGTAAATTGATAGGGACAATATTCATCGCTCTTAATATAGAATCTACTAAAGCATCAATAATTTGACTTTGAATGAAATTTTCTTGAATATGTAGCCATGAAAGTTTATAAATTATTAAAATAATCAAATTAATAATAACTATCGTCCCTAAGATATACCCTAATCTGTTTAATTTTCTCGTTAAAGGAATATCTTCAATACTACCCATTTCATTTAAAGTTTGAGAGATTTTTCCAATTTCAGTATTTACTCCTATTCCTGTCACCAATTCTTTTGCACGACCGGTCTGAACATAAGTACCCATAAATACCATATTTGATTGCTTTTGAAGGGAAAGTTCTTTTTCTCCTATGGTGCTACTAGTTTTTTCCACAGGTTCACTTTCACCTGTGAGAGGAGCCTCATCAATAGTTAAGTTCATTTGTTCTACTACTCTTCCATCCGCTGGAATTTTATCTCCTTGCTCCAATATTACAATATCTCCTGGAATTAATTCTCTTGTACCAATTTCTAGTTGTTCACCATCTCTTAGAACAGTAGCTTTTAAAGCAGATATTTCTCTCAGAGATTCTAGAGCTTTTTGAGCACGGAATTGTTGAACTATAGCTGTAACCGAATTTATTATAACAACAGTAAAAGTAATTATTGTATCCCCAACTGAACCCAAAATAATTATAACTATCCCTGTAACTAATAGAATTACAATTAAAAAATTAAATATCGGCGCTAAATAAATTTTCCAGATAGATTTTTTTATTTTTGGTAATTCATTATACCCATATTTTAGATGTCTCTCATTTAATTCAGAAGAATTTGTTCCATGATAAATATCAGTGTTGAAAGTTTTAATTAACTCTTCAATTGGTTGATTATAGTAATAGATTTCTTTTTTCTTCTCTGATGATGACATCTTAATTATTTTAGCTATGATTCTAACATAAATATTATTTAATATTGTTTCAATACTTAT
>JAUWHL010000251.1 GCA_030605895.1 Promethearchaeota archaeon
ATATATTTTTTGTAAATAAATTAATAATAAAAGAAAGCTTTCTTATAAAGAATTAAAGATTTGGATACTTTAGAAATAAAGTAAGATAGTATTTTAAATGAGCTCTGATACAATTAAAGATAATGACTTAATCTTTTTAATTCTTGATGAAAAAAGAAGATGGCTAGTTCAAGTGAAATCCGGTGATAATTTTCACACACATAAAGGAATTATTGAGTTTGATGATATAATTGGAAAGAACTTTGGTTTAGTTGTGTTTTCAAGACCTCTTAAAACTCAAGGGTATAAATTTTATGTATTAAAACCTTTACCATCTGATTATATTCTTCATATGACTAGGAAAACTCAAATCATATATCCTGAAGATGCAGGACTAATCTTACTCTATACAGGAATTGGACCAGGAAGTATTGTTATTGAAGCAGGATGTGGTTCTGGGGCTTTAACATGCATTTTAGGAAATTTCGTGCGCCCAAATGGACACATCTACTCATTTGATATAAGTGAAAAATCACTTAAAAGGGCAAAATTAAACGTGAAGAAAGCTAACTTAGATGATGTTATTTCAATTCAATTTGGAGATATAATAAATGATGACTTTCAGTTAGATAATGTAGATGCCGTTGTTTTAGATATGGCTACTCCTTGGAATACTATTGAAAAAGTATTAAATTATTTGAAATTTAGTGGTACGCTTGTATCTTTTTCCCCCACTATTGAGCAAGTTAAAAAAACCGTTTCAAAAATGAAAGACAACAAATTTGTAGAGATAAATACCTATGAATTAATAAAAAGAAAAATTCAGGTAAAAGAAAATGCTACACGTCCAGAAGTGAGAATGATTGGTCACACTGGCTACTTAACTTTTGGGAGAAAAATTAATGATGTTGAGAATCCATATCGAGAAAGAAAACCTAAAGAGAATGAATTTATCGATTTAAATGATATGCCATTGAGAGGATAATAGTATTATGGAAATAGAATATGAAGATTTTTTAAAATTAGATATACGCGTTGGTTTGGTGAAAAGTTGTTATAAAATACCGAAATCAAAGAATCTCTATAAACTAATGGTGGACTGTGGGGAGAAAGATCTAAGGCAAATTGTTACTGGAATTGCTCACTTTTATTCTCAAGAAGATTTAATTAATGAGAAGATTATAATCTTAACAAATTTAAAACCACGAAAATTTATGGGTATTGAAAGTCAGGGTATGCTTCTTGCTGCCGATCTCAATAATGAACCCTTCTTGTTAAAAATTGATGAGAGAAAACCAATTCCGCCTGGATCTAAAATAAAATAATTAAAACCCTTTCAATTGAGCTCCAGTTCTAAATTCTTTCTTTTTCTTAAATCGTTCAGTTCTAAAAAAATGTTTCTTCTTTTCTGGTAAAATGTCAATATACTTCCTTAAAATATCTTCAATATACTCTTTAGTTGGTTTACTCTTTGTGATTTTATTTGGATTAGATAGATATTCTAATATTTCTTTATCTTTCGAATCATATGATAAACCTAAATTTTTTAAAGGAATATGTACGGAATGTAGGAACCATCCAGAAGACTTTTGATCATGAGCTATTATTTTCAAGATATTGGATTCTTCTTTTTTTATTTTAAAGTCTAAAAGCTTCTTCCCTGGTTTTATTATAATACTCGCATATTCAGGAATTTTGGAATTTTTATCGTGTATCTTTTTGTAGAATTCTTCTAATCTTTTACTCATAATTTATTCAAAAAGTTCATAAATAAATAAATTTATTATTTAATAGAATTAGCCTATATTCTTTATATATTTAAAGGATGGCAAAATGAGCTCTTTAGAATCTCCTCTTCAGGAAAAATTTGTATTAAAGAAGAAAATCTGCGTCCTTGGTGGCTGTGAAAATTATAAAGATGAGTTTCAAAAAGAATTGAGCTCAAATGCCTTGCCTATAGAAAACAAGCAAAATATTGGTGTAAATATAAGCAAAATCGATTTTTCATTTAAAAGAGATGAAAATTATGAATTTCTTTTATGGAATATCGATTGTAGACAACAAAGAGCTTTTTTACGCACAATTTTTTATAACGGAGCTGAAGCGATAATAATACTTATATCTGAAACAAAAGTGGATCAAATTTTATATTACCTTGATGAAATCCAAGCGCGAATTCCCTCAATTACTCTGGTTTTTTGCATCATCCTTGAGCAGTTTACTAAAGATGAAATTATTTATAGACATTTTATAAACGAAGATTTTAAATCAAAAATTAAATCATACAACATTCAAATTAATGAAATATCCGAACCCTTAGATATTTTAAATCAAATTTGTACAACATTTTTAAAAAAAGATAAATATGAAGAATTAGATAATGCTTGCATCATTGATTTTATTCCATTAAATTTCCTATTTGTCCATTCTGATGTTTCTGATGAATGTAACGATTATTATGAACCTGAAACTCGTAATAATCGTATCGTCCAACATATAAATACAGAAAAATTAGTGAAATACATTTTAAATTTAAGATTAGATGTTCAATTTGAATCAAACAATAAGCTTAAAATCGAAAATGAAGAATTTGGAACATTTTCAATTTATCTGAAAAATGGTAATGTATATTATTTTCCTCGGGTTTGTGAAAAATGTAAGGAGAAAAACTGTTCTAAATTGAAAAAAGCACCATTTTACATTTGCATTGAAGCGGGAGAATCGGCTGGATGGACAAATATCAATGGATTTGATCAAAGCGAGCTTCTAATTTTAACTAAAGTAATTGCTCTAAAAGAAGGAAATGTAAATAATTTACCTAGATCAGTACTCAAACAGATTAATAATATTAATACATGTGAAAAAATCACAAAATGAAAAATGACAGCTACATTAAAAACGTTTGAATTAAGAACAAAAGCCTATTGTGAAGTTATCAATATAACTGAACAAGTTCAGCAGTGTATATACAATAGTGGTATAAAGGACGGAATTATAAATGTCCATGTAGCCGGCTCTACGGGTGCAATATCTACTGTTGAATACGAACCAGGGTTAGTAAAGCATGATATCCCTGAATTATTGGAAAAGTTGATACCTTATGATCAGAATTATGCTCATCATAAAACCTGGCATGATTATAACGGAGCAGGACATTTAAGAAGTTTTTTAATTAAAACATCTCAAGTTTTTCCATTTAATAATCAAAAAATAATTTTGGGAACCTGGCAGCAAATTATTTTTATCGAATGTGACGAAAAAGCGAGATCTAGAACTATATACTGTATGATAGTCGGCGATTAAACGATTCCAGCTTATTTTAAAAAAAAATAAATAAAATTTTATTTTGATTTAGAATTTTTTATCAAATTGTCTAATTCTGTTATTATTATATGATATTTATCCCGCAGACGTATTTTCTGAAATTTTTCTGTAAGATTCATAACAGATTTATCAAATTGTTTTACTTGGGCAGTAAATACTGGGATTTTTTTAAATGTGTCATAACTTTCTTCTTTTATACTAATTTGGTACTCTAAATTTTCTAAAAATTTATTCTCTACTTCTGTCAAATACATCATCCTCTTTTATGAATTAAATCATTGAGTAAAATCTGATTTTCCACTTTAAAAAATATAAATATCATATAAGTGTCATCGAAATTACTCTAAAATTACTGTTCTTTTTAGAGGTTATCTCAAGAATTTGAAATTATAAACATAGGAATACTATTTAGATAAGATCTCGATAATATAACGATCAATATACCTATTAATGTCAATGGAAAAAATAAAACACCCTATTTTGTATTCGCAGAAGTTTAAATTTATTTGAATCTATTATTTTATTAAACTCAAAAAATACCTTAAACAAGTGTGATTTAAATTCTATGGAAAGCTTATTGAAAATTATTGTAAGTGGATTGGATAACGCCGGAAAAACATCAATCTTAACAGCATTAGATAAAAAGTATGATTTTGAAAAGGATATTGTCCAACTTAAACCCACTATTAGAGTAGAATATCATAAAATGAATTTTCTGAAAAATAATACTATTTTCTGGGATATGGGGGGCCAAGAAACTTATCGCGAGATTTACGTTAAATATCAGGATGTTTACTTTGATGCTACTGATTTACTTATCTATGTCATCGATATTCAAGATCATGATCGTTTTGATAACTCAATTGAGTATTTAAATGCGATTTTAACCTTCTTCTCAGAAAGTGAAATGGATGTCCCAATCATAATCACCTTTCATAAGTTCGATCCCGAGTTAAAAGCTGATGAAGAGATCCTCGCAAATATTAAAAAACTAAGAGAAAAGATTTTAAATGAATATCCTAATTTCAACATTTTATTTCAACAATCTTCGATTTATGACATAATTTCAATTGTCCAATTGGTTTCATATGGACTTTCTGTGTATGATAAGAAATTTTTTGAACTTTCAGAATTGCTAGAATACTATATAGAAATATTTAATAACCAAGCTCTTATCGTATTTGATCGTAGCGGGATAATTGTTTCTGAATATTATAGCGAAATTGAGCACGATGTCTACGTTGAGCTATTAGAATCTATTAAAGAGCATCTGTTTTTACTTAAACGGATGGAAGAGGAAAAATATGAAGGAAACTTTGATTTTACTTCAACTGAAGGGAAATTGTTTTCATATTTACTAAAAACGAAAATTAATAACGATATATTTTACGTATCAGCAGTACTTAAAGAAGAACAAAAGGTAAAGTTCTTTGAGATGTTCCCTAGTTTCCTTGATGATCTGACGAAGATTATTAAACAGTTAATTTAAATTGAATTAATGGGAAAAGAATAATTTTATTCTATTTTTAGAAGAGTCCGAGCTTTATCAATCAGCTTCTCTTTTTTCTCTTTATGGGCTTTTATGAATCGTAGTACTTTTTCAACGCATTCTTGTTTATGTTCTCCACACATCAATTCTCCCTTAACACACATTTCAAAATCTTCAGCTAACTTTTCATCATCTTCTTCAAAGTGATACATGAGAATTTTATAAATCATGCATTTCTGCGGCTCACCACCTAATTCCTTCTGTTCCTTTAGATTTTTTCTGCCACCAGTAAGCGCTCCTTTAACCTTCTTTTCAATTGATTCTAGCGATTCATTAAATGTAAAGTAACTGTTTGGATGTCTTTTTGCCATTTTTTCGGAACCATCAATTCCCGCTAATAAATAATGATAAGTAGCACCTGGTAAGAAAAAATTCTTATAATTTCTACGAGTTAAATCTCGAGTAAGACGTATATGAGGATCTTGATCAATTCCTACAGGTACAAGAGTTGGTTGAGGTCCTTCTAGTACTTGGGGTAATATAATATCACCAACTTGAATTAGTGATGAGATGTAAAGTCCAAATGTTCGTTCACCATAAATCGCCTTTAGCATATTTTGCGTAACTAGCCTACTCACCTTAAAACAAATATCTTTCACATGAGGCTCTTTTGATTGCCTCCAAATATATGCCTTTTCTGGAGAAGGATCTAAACCGAGTGCTAATATATCTGCTATATTATCTATAGCGGTCTCTTCTGCTTCCTCCCATGGAATTCCATTATCTTCCCACGACTCTATATCAGCAATACCATAATATGCTTTTCCTCCCATTTTTTGAAATTCAACAATCTCCAAGGCTGTAGTTGCCGTTCCTAAATGGAATGGCCCAGAAGGCTTAATTCCACTCATCACAGCCCAAGGTTGATCCTTTTCTATAGCTTTAAAAATAAGACCTAAATCCCGATGTCCGAAGATGATTTTCCTACGGATAAAACGATTCTTTTCCATCTTAAGGCGTAGGGAATCCGTTATTTCCTCGATCCCAAATTCCTTTATTAATCTAATGTAATCATCGTCTTTAATTGCAGAGCCTCCCCATGGGTCTATTTTAAAATCGTCAACCATACTTACTTCACTCTTTTCATATCTTTAGATATTAAAAATTTACACAGAATAATAAATTTTGATACATTTGAAATAGATTCAAAAAATTGGTTAAAACTAATGTTAAAAAAAAAAATTTTCACTGAAAATTAGATTTTTCTAAACTTTTTTATATAGATCAATAATAAAATATATTGATCTAACCAAAACTTCATAATTGTATTTGGGTTGATTCTTAATGAAGAAAGAGAAAGACCTCGATGAAATCGATCGAAATATCCTTAGAATACTTCAGAAAGATGCTCGTACAAGCTATAGGGAAGTCCAAAATAAATTAGGAATTTCAATTGGGACTATACATAATAGGATAGCAAAACTAAAGAAGAATGGCGTGATCGAGGGCTATACACTTAGACTTAACAATGAGAAATTAGGTTATAAATTGACATTTCTCATAAGAATCGACTGCGATGGTAAATTCACCGAGAATATATTAGAAGACCTCAAAGAAATTCCTGAAGTCTGTAGTATTTTTCACACGACGGGCGAACAATCTGCTGCTTTAATTTGTAGATTCAAGGAGAGTGAAGATGTACATTCCTTCATTAGAGAATTAAACCAAAAAGAATATATTACAAGAACAAATTCTAATATGATTTTAAAGGAATATAAAAATACTTCTTTTGTAGAAATTTAGAATTAAGTTATGGTTTATAGACTAAAAAAGCTATATACAGCAATTTTCCGCTACGAAATAAGAAAGTTTTTTAATTTTTATGACTTAGAGATCTTTATAAATAAATTGAATCAATAAATCAACAATTATATAAAAGTGTAGAAAAATGAGTAATGTTCCGATAATCATATTGAAAGAAGGGACTGAGGAAACACGTGAGAGAGAAGCTCGCAAACAAAATATTACAGCAATGGTTGCGATTGCAGAAACAATAAGGTCGACTTTAGGTCCCAAAGGAATGTCAAAAATGCTCGTTGATTCTTTAGGTGACGTTACAATTACAAGCGACGGTGCTGAAATTCTTAAAAACCTTGACATCGAAAATATTGCAGCAAACATGATGGTGAATGTGGCTAAATCTATTGATGAAGATATTGGTGATGGAACTACTTCAGCCGTAATTTTTTCTGCTGCTTTATTAAATAACGCTTTAGAATTGATTGAACAAGATATACATCCCAAACCTATTATCCATGGATATAAATTAGCTGCAGATAAAGCTCTTGAAATTATCAAAGAAATTGCAGAAAAGATTTCACGAGATGACAATGAAGTTTTTAAAAACGCAGCTAAAACAGCTATGAATGCTAAAGATATCGCTCCGTTAAAAGATTTCTTTTCAGGTTTAGCTCTTAAAGCTGTTAAACATATTGCTGAAGAAGATGGAAATACTTTTGCAAAAGTAAGTAATATAAAAATCGTTAAAGCTCCGGGAAAATCCCTTAAAGATACAGAATTAATTAATGGAGTATACACACAAAAGGGAAAAGTTAATACTATGATGCCTGATTTAATAAAAGATGCAAAAATCGCGGTTATTAGAAGAAAGTTAGATGTAAAGAAAACAGAATTTGATGCTCAAATTCGAATTTCTAGCCCAACAGATATTCAAAAGTTTCTTAATCAAGAAGATAAGATACTTCAAGATTATTTGAAAATCTTTAAAGATTTGGGAGTAAAGATGATTGTAAATAGTAGTGATATCTCCGAAAAATTTGGCGCTTATTTAGCAAAAGAAGGTATAGCAGGGATTAAAAATGTAAGTGAGAGTGATTATAAATCAATATTAAAAGCAGTCGATGCTAAACTTGTAGACGATTTAACTTCACTTTCAGAGAACGATTTAGGTTTTGCTGAAAAAGTTCAATTCGAAAAACTAGGTGACGATGAATATACATTATTCTCAGGATGTAAAAATCCTAAATCTGTTTCCATTTTGCTAAAAGGTGGTCTTGATAAGATTCTCAGCACTGCTGAAGTCTCTTTAAATGATGTATTATCAGTTATTGCTAAATTATTTGATACAAAGACTGTTGTTGCTGGAGGCGGAGCAATATATATAGAACTAGCTAAAAGAACTAGAGCTTATGCGAATGAGATTAGTGGAAAAGAACAACTTGCTGTAAACGCTTTTGCTTTAGCATTTGAAGAAATCCCTAAAACTTTAATAAGGAATGCGGGATTAGAAGAGATTGAGTTGCTCACTGAGTTACGAGCAGCTCATAGAACTCCGGATGACAAATGGATTGGAATAGACACCATAACAAACACAATTGGAGATAATTTTAAAAAGGGAATCGTTGAGCCTGCAGAATTAATCAATCACATAATCAAGAGTGGCAGTGAATTAACTAATCTTATCTTAAGAGTTGACAGAATCATTAGTGCTAAAGGCAGTATGCCTTAAGGTCTATAATAGTTAAATATAATTCTCTTTTATTTCTTTTTTTATTATTTTTTGATGAATTTTATTCAAGATTTCCGATGTTTCCAAGATTAAATCTTCTTTTACAGTAAATATGGGTTTGGAAATCTGAAAGTATAAAAAAAGTAAAATTAAAAAAGCTCAGAACTTTTCTTATAACACATCTATAATCAATTTTAAATAATTCTATTATAAAAATTGCTAAAAAAAATAAAATGGAAGTTATCGATAAAAATAACCTAGATAAGTTGACAGCTCTCAATAACAACCATGTTTTAAAAATCGTAAATGAGTTTGTTACATTATGTAAACCCTCTAAGGTCACAGTTATAACAGATTCAAAAGAAGATATTGGTTATGTAAGAAACAGGGCTGTTGAACTTGGAGAAGAAGATAGATTAGATCTGAAAGGCCATACAATACATTATGATGGTTTTTTTACAATGGCAAATCATGATCAGGCAAGGGATAAGGGAAATACTCAAGTACTAGTAAATAAAGGGGAAGTAGATTCTTATCCTTGGATAAATACAATGGAAAGAGAAAAAGGTCTAAAAGAAATCTTGGAAATAATGGATGGATGTATGGAAGGTCATGAATGTGTAATACGGTTTTTTTGTTTAGGACCAAAAAACTCCAAATTTTCGATCCTTGCACTTCAATTAACTGATTCATTTTATGTAGCACATAGTGAAGACCTCTTATATCGAGCTGGTTATGAAGAATTTAAAAATTTAAACGGCTCTAATGATTTCTTCTATTTTATTCATTCTTCTGGGGAATTAACTGGTGATCCACCAGTTACAAAAAATCTTGAGAATAGGAGAATTTATATCGACTTAAAGGAAGGACGTGTGCTTTCAGTAAATAATCAATATGCAGGAAACTCACTCGGATTGAAAAAACTCGCTTTACGTTTAGCAATTTATAAATCTAATAATGAAGATTGGTTAACAGAGCATTATTTTATAATGGGGGTTCATCCAAAAGGAAAAAACAGAATTTCGTTC
>JAUWHL010000147.1 GCA_030605895.1 Promethearchaeota archaeon
CGTCAACCATACCTGGCTTTAGGGAATCTTTATTTTTTACAATATATTCTGACATTAATGATTGTAAAGCGAAGGACATATCCATTACTTCGCTTGGGTGTCCCTCTGACAAGACTAAATTAGCTAATCGTCCTTTTGCTAGGAGATAAACTTTCTTGCCACTAGGAAAGATTAATTCTTCTACATTCTGTCGAATTGGTTTAATTTCTTTTGAATATTCATAGAGTTCTTTAGTAGGTATTTCAATATCAAAGTGTCCAAGATTTCCAAGGATAACTCCATCTTTTAATTTCTCAAATAATTCTGTTTTAGGAGGGATTACATGCTTGCAACCCGTGGCTGTTAATATAATGTCAGCATAAGTTAGAGTATCTTCAATTGGTTTAACTGAGAATCCCGCAAATACGGCTTGCAATGCTTTTGTGGGATCAACTTCTGTAACTGTTACGTTTGCACCTAGGCCCCTCGCTCTTAATGCCATACCTGAACTGCAATGACCATATCCAGCGATAACTACATTTTTGCCAGCGAAGAGGACATGCATTCCATAAATTGCAGAAACTATGCCTTGACCTGTGCCTAATTCATTATCAAACTGATTCTTACATCGAGCATCATTTACAGGAAATAATGGTACCTTCAATACTCCTTTTTTATCCATTGCTTTGAATCTTTTAACACCAGTGGTAGTTTCTTCCTGACACGCAAGTATAATCCCTGAATTTATTAATTCTTCATATTCTTTATGGGCTGTAACTATCATATCAGCACCGTCATCTATTAAGATATTTGGTTTGGCATCTAAACACTGCTTTATACACCAATAGAATTCTTCATCAGTATTACCGTGCCAAGCAAACACATTAATTCCTTCTTGTATTAATGCTGCAGTTACATCATCTTGAGTTGATAATGGATTACTACCACAGAGATAGACTTCAGCACCACCAGCTTTAAGAGTTCGAGCAAGATTACCCGTTTCTTTTGTTACGTGCAAACAACCGGCTATGGTAATACCTTCTAATGGTTTTTCCTTTTGAAATCTTTCACGAATAACCTTAGCGGTGACGGGCATTTTACTTTCTGCTATGTAAAGTGCTTCTTTTCCTTGATCAGCTAAATTTTCATCTGCTATCTTATAATTTACCATTTAAATCACTTTCATTTTTGTAAGAATATTAATTTTAATTAATTAATAAACCTTTTTTTGGTTAGATGCAAATATTTATATATAAAACTTAACAGTTAATTAATAATAATTAAAAAATTTGCAAAATTGTAATAATATGAGTATTCTTAAAAATCATGTAGAAGTCCAAAGATTTATAAAAAATTTAAGTGGAAAAACCAAATTTATTGTTTCAAAAAATTCACGTGCGGTAGGACTTTCTAGACAAACCTATCAAAACAAACTTGATGGTTTGAGAGATCAAAAAATAATTACAAATTTCACAATAAACATTAATCCAAATATTCGGCCAAATAATTTGAAATATGTGATGCTTGAAATTAAAACTAACCCAAAAGAACCTGAATTAGTCAAAAGATTGTTAGAAATACCCCAATTAAGAATGTTGGATGGAATAATTGGGGATTTTTCTTTATTCGCCTTATTTATCTTTAAATCTCCTGAAGAATATTATCAGATATTAAACACAATAGATAAAATAATGGCAAAATCATATTTTAAAAAATATCAAATTATTGAAACTATTAAAGTGTTTAAGACCAATGGAATTAGTTTAAGAAAGTCAAAAATGACTCTTGAGGAAGAGCTATTGGACCAATTAAGTTGTATGATAAAAGAAAAAAAAGATAACAAAAATGAGAATATAGAAATCGAGCTTCCAGAAAAAATCGATTTAAATCGAATTGCTCAAAATAATATAGATATTGAATATAATCCTGAGAAATTTCCAGGTCTAGTTTTGAAAATTGAAAACTTTCCTGTAACAATTTTAATTTTTTCAAATGGAAAAATAGTTATTGATGGTTTAAAGGATGTATCAAAAGGAAATCTGCTAAAAAATAATATCATTAGAAGTATAGAGAAAATTGGAATAAAGTTAGATAAAAAAGATTTTGATCCTACTTATGAAATAGACAATATTGATTATGCGATTTTAAGTATACTTCGAGATGGCCAAGGTCTTAAACCAATATCCACCTATGAGATAAGAAATATATTTAAAGAACAACTTAAAACGGAAATTTCACAATCAACTATTCACAACAGAATAAAAAAACTCGAAATACAAGGAGCTATTTTAAATTACACTGTAAATTTTTGTCCAAAAAAAATAGGTTTTAAAGGAAAATACCTCCTTCGAATAAAACCAAAAGATCCATCAAAATATAATGAACTTGCCCTTAAACTGGATATGAACAAAAATATCACCGATTTATTTCGAATAGGCGAACAATATGGACTATTTGCAATCGTAAGAGTAAAAAAAATTGAAGAATATGCAACTTTTATAAGAGATCTATATAGTTCAGAAGAAATAGAAGATACTTATACAAATTTTGTCTTGGATGAGTTAAAACAATATATTAATTTCTCAGTTTTTTAGAAAAAATAAATTATAATTACAGCAATTATTCCAAGCCTTACCAAGTATTATGTTTGAATTTGAAATTAAAACCCTAAATTCTTAATAAGTTTGAGAGATTGCATAATTTGAAGTTAAAAATTTATAAAATTTAAATAACAAATTAATACCTTTTAATGACGATATGACATATTTCTTTGAAGTTCTAGCTAGTAAAATTGGTTATTCAAGAATTGGGCGAATAATCTTTTCTAAAGAACGAAAATTATATATTACAACGCCTAACGTAATCATCCCTATAAAAAGTGCATTAATGAAACAATTGAGTTTTATCCAAGAGTTTGAGAATCATGAAATATTCACAATTTCCAAAGAATTTTTCCTGAAAATTGGATTTATACGAGAAAAATTTAAAAATACGGGATTTATTTTCACGTATCCCGGAACAATGCAGAGATTTCAAGAAATATTAAAAAAAAATACTAAAATTTTTGCTGAGGATAATATTATATCAATCTTTCCGTTTAATATTCCTACTACTAGTATTAATAAAGAATTTGCATTAAAAGAGATAAGAAATTATCTTCAAAATGTTGAAAAAATATTAATAAAATATCCCAATTTAAATTTTGGCTTATCAATAAGAATATTTGAATTTACTGAATTATTTGATTTTTTTATACGAATTATAAATCAATTTGAAAATATCAAAATTGTGAATTTAGTTGACCTTTTTGATAATCTAAATAACTTCAGAAATATTCTAAAAATAATCTCTAGGATAAAGAGAGAATTGGATAATAACTTAATTGTTATGGCCTCTGGTAGAATCATTCCAAAGTATTATCCATTACTAATCTATTTAGGAATAGATCTTATTGATTGTTCTTATTCAATGTTTTTATCTGCCGAAAACTTCTATGATACAATAGAATATCTATTACCAATATATAAGGTAAAATATTTTCCTTGTTCTTGCTTAGCTTGTAAAGATAATTTAAAAAAAGTATTAAATAATAAATATTCTGCTGAAAAAATTGATTTATTGAGCTTACATAATTTAATTACGGCCTTAAATTACATGAAAAAAATCAAGCAATATTTAAGTTATGAGGATTTTCGAGCTTTTGTAGAAAAATCTTCCTTGGATGAAACAAATTTAATTTCAACATTAAAGGTATTAGATAAGAATTATTATGATTATCTCAAATATGAAACCCCTTTAATACAAAAAAGTAAAATAGTAAGAAGTCTAGGACCTTCATCATATCATAGACCAGATTTCCA
>JAUWHL010000290.1 GCA_030605895.1 Promethearchaeota archaeon
TGAATTTCAATATTTATTTTTTTTATACCTTTTGAATCAGATAAAATTTTGGGAAATAAATTTTTTTCTCGGGTTTTTTTATGAGCTTCTAAAAGTTTATTTATAATTTTATAATCTAATTTCAGTCCAGGAATGACAGTATTTTGATTAAGAAAAGCATCTACTTCAAAATCTGCAATTCCATAGAATAATTTTTCATTATTAATAATATTGTAAATAGTTTCTATAATAGTTTTAATTAATGCTTCAGGATCTTCTCGAATAGAGTCATATTCCTTGGTTTCAAATGTATCTATTTGATCTTCTAACCCCTCTTCTTGATAAAATGCACCCCAACTAAATTCACTGAAAATAACACTCTCAGAATATAAATTATGGTAGGAATCAAAACTTAAAATGCTTTTACTGCCACCCAGTTCGACACCTAATTTAGATCCAGAGGCTAGAATCGCGGAAGGAGGATTAAAAAATATGATTGGCAAATATAAAACAACTCTATTGTAAGTAAATTGACTTAAATCTTAAAACTACTTTTTAAAGTAATTCTAATAATTATAGTATATATTTTTTATATAAACTATATCTTTTGTATTCATTTGATATTATTATTGGAAAGATTAGTTATTTTGAACACTGTATTTTATTAAATAGTAATGGTTTTTCAATAATATTAACGTGAAATTAACTGAAGTTATCCAAGTAGAATATTCATTAGAATTTTCAAAGTTATGTCATTTAGCTAAAAATCTGTACAATTTAGCTAATTGGTATATCAGACAGGATTTCTTTAACCTTAATAATCTTTTAACCTATTATGATTTAGATTTCATTCTTAAAAACAAACAAGCTTACCGGAGTCTTCCCTCTCAAACATCACAACAAATCCTCAAATATGTAAATAGAAATTGGAAATCATACTTTAAAGGTCTCAAGGAGTATAGTCTTGATTTTATGAAATTTAAAAAAAGACCTAAAATTCCACGATATAAGAGGAAAAATGGGGAATTTATAGTAATCTTCACCAATCAGCAATGTAAGATAAAGGAAGGTTTTCTTTTTTTTCCGAAGAGAACGAATCTTAACCCTATAAAAACAAGAATTACAGAGAGATTAAGAGAAGTAAGAATAATCCCTTTAGGTATAAAATATAAAATAGAAATCGTATATGAGAAAGAAGAGAAGGATTTAGGATTAAATAAAGAGCATATATTAAGCATTGATTTAGGATTGAATAATCTCATAACTGCTGTAAATAATAATGGATGTAAACCATTTATTATTAAAGGTGGGATGATAAAATCTATAAATCAATATTATAACAAACAAATAACATATTACAGGAGTATTGAAAATAAGAAAGGCAATTTCATTGATACAAAACGAATTCAAAAACTCCATTTAACTCGAAATAATAGACTTACTACATTATTTCATCGAATCTCTAAGCACATAATTGGATATTGCACTTTACATAACATTGGAACAATTGTAATAGGTTATAATCATGGTTGGAAGCACAAGATCAATATAGGAAAATGTAATAATCAGAAATTTGTACAAATCCCTTTCCTGAAATTAATAAAACAAATCGAATATAAAGCTCAATTGAAAGGAATTCATATCTTAACTGTCAATGAAAATCATACTTCTAAAACCTCATTTTTGGATAATGAACTGATTAGAAAACATGAAAAATATGCAGGAAAACGAATTTCTAGAGGATTGTTTAAAAACTCCAAAGGTATTCTACTCAATGCTGATGTAAATGGGGCATATAATATCATGAAGAAAGCATTCCCAAATGCCATTTCGGTTGATGGGATAGAGGCATTCGGACTGATGCCACAAATAATACAACAAAATATAGTTGATATTATTATTTGAAATAAAATGATATAGTTTTATTCATTTTGATGGTCTAATTAGTGAAATAAGGAGAGATTTTACAACTTAAATTTTCAATTTTTAAATTTAGGATTTAAATTTTTACGATATTCAGCATAACGACATAAAATACTAAGACATTTAGTTATATCATCCCACATACTAAAAATAGGGATATCATGTTCTATGAATTTTTGCATCCAAGGATATCTATAAGGATATGGTCCAGCAAAAAACACTGGTATTGAATACTTTTTCATTAATCTTTTTATAGATTTTAGAACAATTTTTTCGAATATGTCTTTCATATTTTTCATGTTTTCATCAAGTTTCATACCCGATTTTTCAATAACATTCATAATATCATCAAAATCATAAACACCAAACACTATAACCGCATCGACTTCATGAGATTTCATTAACAATTTTGGGAATTTTATAAACATATTCATAAAGTTCTCGTGAAAAGTAATATCAATAGGATTCACTGAGCTTGCTGTTTTAGGAATATCTTTTTTAAATTCTAATTGTAATTCTGTTGAAAATTCTGGTATTTCTAATCCATACAATTCAGCAGATTTAGTCATCATAGCACCAGGACCTCCTGAATCAGTTATAATTCCTATTCGATTCCCTTTTGGAAAGACTTTATATGATTGCGCTTGTGATAAAGTTCTAAGATAATATAAGAAATCTTTAATGGAATTAGTAGAAATTATGCCTGTTTCTTTAAATACTGCTTCATAAATTTTATTATCCGCACTAATTGATCCTGTATGACTCATTATAGATCTTGCCGCTGCTTGTGTACCCCCAGCATAAATTGCAACTATAGGCTTGTAAGGGGTAGTAGCTTTCGCTAATTTAATAAATTCTTTTCCCTGTTTGATTTCTTCAATATAAAGCCCAATTACTTCAGTAAGATGATCATCTTTAAAATATCTTAATACATCTACTAAATCTATATTTCTTTCATTCCCTACGGATATAGATTTTCCTATTTTAATTCCTAGATCATTTGTATAAAAAGCAGTTTGAGCTGCAACAGTACCAGATTGACTAATAATCGAAATATTTCCACGTTTATGCGGGAGATAAATCCAAAAAGTGTTAAAATAAGCGTCTCTTTTATCAGGATAACCATACCATCCATTATATACCCCTAGACAGTTAGGACCAATGAATCTCATATCATATTTCTTAGCTATTTTGTCAATTTGTTTAGATAGTTCTTTTCCCTCAGATCCCGTCTCTCGAAAGCCACCTGATGTAATGATTAAATGTTTTACACCTTTTTGACCACATTCTTCCATAACTTGAGGTACGATTCTTGTTGGTAATATGATAAATGCTAGATCTGGTATTATTGGGATATCGAATATAGACTGATAAGCTTGAATTCCTTGAACTTTTTCCAATCTTGGATGTACAGGGAATATATTTCCATTAAATCCACCTCCAGCAATAATATTTCGTAGTTGCATTGAGCCCATTGTTGTCATGAGATTATTATTTGCACCAAAAACACAAATACTTCTAGGATTTAAAATTTCTTCAATAAAATTCTCATTAGATAGCTCTATATTATTTTCACTCATAATGTTTTTGAAATTTAAATACTACAAAAGAAAATAAAAAAAACAATAAGAGTTTTACGACTAGATGATTTCTAAAATTATAGGTCTCTTATTAACTCGATTTCAGCAGAAAATCCAGGTATTACTCCTTCATAATCAACAATCGTCTTTTCTTTTAATTTTTTTAAAATCAGTCTTAATCCTTCAAATTCATCTTGACACAATGTTTGCAATTCCTTGTAATTGAGTTTACCCTCATTTTCTTTTAATTTTTCAATCACAAATTTTTCTTCTTGAGTCAATTCTGACATATTATTATTTATCTCTTCATAATTTAAAACAATTATTATAGTTCAACTTTTACCTGTGCTCCCAAATCCTCCTTTTCCACGTTCAGATTCTGTCAAGTTATCAGTTTCGGTAAATTTATAATTATACATTTTGGATAAAATAATTTGACAAATTCTTTCGCCTTTCTTTAATGTAACTTCTTTATTAGAAAGATTAACAACAATTGCCATCCACTCATTTCGGTATCCCGCATCAATCGTACCAGGAGAATTCACAATAGACAAACCATCCCATAAAGCTAATCCACTTCGAGGAACCACTTTAAAATAATAACCTTCTGGTATAGCCGTTGAAAATCCTAATGGACAGCCTATTCTCTCAAGTGGTTGTAGTGTATAAGTATCTGAATCAATTTCAATTAATTCTTTTTTATTATTCTCATGAACAATCTTTTTAAAACCAATAATCCGCGCATCAGCACCGGCATCTCCTAATTTTGATGGTTGAGGGACAATAGAATCCTTTCTCAATTTCTTTAAAGGAATTGAAATTATTTCCTTATTAATATTACCGCTCATATTTATCATTTTAAATTATATTTAGTCTTAAAAAATAATTTTTATTAAACAATAGATATTCTGTTAAATATCAATATTTCTATCGGTGAAAAAATTGATTATTATCGACAGATACGACCCTAGAATGGATAAAGAGGCGCTAAAAGAAATTTTTACAGAATTTATTTCTAATAAATCTTATTTCTTCTCTCATTGGGAAAAATTCGAGGAAGAGTTAAATCGGAGAACTCTTGACCTTCAATATAGAAACTCAATGGTTTTAGCAAAAGAAGATGGAAAAGTCTTAGGTTTTGGAACTTATACACAATTTAAGGACTATTTAGGAAATGATAGAGTATTAATCCATCAAGTTTTAACAAGAAAGAAAGATTCTTTTAAACTAGGAATTGAAGAAAAGATTATCCGAGAACTACAACTATACATTAAAAGATCATTAAAAATTGATAAAGTCTATTTTATTTGTCCTGACTCTGATGGGGCCTCAAGAAGTCTTTTCCTAAAGCTTGGAGTAAAGAAATCGCGATACATCTGGTATGAAAATGAAATGTAATTACAATTCTCTTCTTTTCTTAAATAATATGTGAAGGTATTTTATGAAAAATTCAAAAACTACTAAGATTCTTCTTGAGGAAGTAAGAAGTTTAAAAAGCCAAGAAAATTATGAAGAAGCTCTAAAAATTTTAGAAGATTTATATGAAAATTACCCAAATTCTGAAGAAATTAAAAAAATATTAATTAACACATTATTTGATTATGGAGGATATCTTAATGATTATTATACAATGGAATTTGAAAAAGCTAAACAATCATTTGAGAAAATTACCATCCTAAGTCCAAAAAATTATAGAGCATATTATAATTTAGGTATTGCTTATTTTAACTTGGGTCAAATGGATAATGCTAAGAACTCTTATGAGAAAGCACTAACAATTAAGCCAGATTATAAGTATTGTCTCTATAATCTAGGATTAATTTATGAAGATTTAG
Organism: Promethearchaeota archaeon; assembly: GCA_030605895.1. Taxonomy (GTDB): domain Archaea; phylum Asgardarchaeota; class Lokiarchaeia; order Sigyniarchaeales; family SOKP01; genus Loki-b32. The sequence continues at coordinate 5,318 of JAUWHL010000290.1, forward strand.
AACAATATGAAGAAGCATTAACTTATTATGAGCAAGCCTTAGAAATTGACTCGAATTTTACCTATGCAATAACAGCACGATCGCAAGTAAGGCAGAAATTGGATGATTTAAAACATAAGAATATGAGTAATTAATTATAAAATTCATAAAAAACCTAATCTGCTATTAATTTCCTATGTATCGAATAGCATATTATAACAACAATTAATGCAATTAATCCACCAATAATGTACTGAATGGCTGTTAAATCTGAAAAAAAGTCTAAGATATCAAATGATTGAAACATACTTGCCCCTTTCTTGAAATTATTAAAATCTAAATAGAATTTGTAATATTAAAATTTAACTATAAATGGTATTTGAAGCCTTTAAAAAAGGAAAAAAAAAATTAAAAATATATTAAAAATTTATCTTTCTAATTGAAAATTTACTTGCACACGAACCCTGTAAATCAATTTGTCAACATCTTCTTTAACTTTTACGTCAGACTCAATTATCTGAATGTTCCTAATTCCTCGTAGAGATTTCTTGGCTTCGTCATAAGCAACTCTTACCGCGTCAGCCCAATTTTTATCCGAAGTTGCAACTAATTGAATACTTTTATAAACGGTCATTTTGATTTCACATTCATATTAGTTTTTTTGTAAGTTAATTTGTTATAGGTTAATATTTAAACATTTCGCAGAATACCAATAAATCTAAAGAATTTTTATTGTAGTAGTTGAAACATTTTGAATTAGTAATTAGTAAAATAAGATGATATAAAATAAAAAAAAGTAAAAAAGGTTATGTTAAATTAATAAACAAATTTCTAAGCATCTACATTTTCTAATAAAACTGCTACTCCTTGGCCACCACCACAACAAGCGTTAGCGATTCCATATTTTGCATTCTTATCTTTTAAGGTGCGAGCTACAGAACCGATTAAGCGGCACATTGTAGCACCCAGAGGATGACCAATTGCTGTGGAGCCTCCTTTGATATTAACTTTTTCTTCAGGAATACCAAGTTTATCCATGCAATTTAATGC
>JAUWHL010000203.1 GCA_030605895.1 Promethearchaeota archaeon
TTTTGTGATATTTTCTAACGCTTTCTCAATAATCTCTTCAATTCGACCTTCAAGATTGTGATGGCTTAAATTCAGAGGAGTTGACCCAAAAGTATTTGTTTGACACATATCTGACCCTGCATTATAATATGATTCATGAATATCAGAAATTACCTCTGGTTGTTCAATATTTAGGATATCCGGAATTTTCCCCGATTTTAACCCTCTTTTTATCAATTCACTTCCAAATCCACCATCAAAGAGCACAATCTTAGAATCATCCTTTAACCAATCTCGAAACAACAAATTCTCAACCTCAATTTGAACATTATATTTATTTATTTAAAAGAGATTTAACTAATCTAACAGCTTCAATAGCATTTTCAGCAAATCCATCAGCATTACAATCTTTTACCCAGGCATTCGTTACAGGAGCACCACCAAAAACAACTTTAAATTTATTTGTCAGATTTTTTTCTTTTAAAAGTTCAATAATTCTTTTTTGACCAATCATAGTAGTTGTTAATAAAGCAGAAACACCAATGATATCTGCTTCTTTCTCAATAGCCTCCTCCACAATTTTTTCAGCTGGAACATCAGCTCCTAAATCATGAACCTCAAAACCATAAGCTCTCAACATGGTTGCAACAATAGTTTTTCCAATTGAATGAATATCCCCTTCAATAGTAGCTATCACCACTGTCCCTAGTGAAATCTTTTCTGCTCCTTTTTGTAGATGTGGTATTAGAAGATCCAAACAGCTCTGCATTATATGTGCTCCTCTCATTAGTTCTGGTAAGAAAAAATCTCCTTCTTCCCATAACTCTCCAACTTTCCGAATTCCAGCTGCATATCCCCTTTCAATAACTTCAAGTAAATTCATGTTTTCCTTTATTGCTCTATTTGCATATTCAAGAGCTTTTTCTTCCTCTAAATTAACTATAGAATCTACAATTTCTTTGAAAAATTCATCAGACAATTAACTCTCTCCTCTATTTTTTTGAATAATTAAATCTGATTTAATATTAAAAATCAATATATTATTTAATTACATACAAGAAATAAAAAAAACATTATTCTTAAGGCTTCATTTGTGTTTAGTTCATATTGATGAAAATATTTATGTATAAGTTAAATAAAATTAAGTTGGTAAAAAACAAAGAATTTTGCAAAGAAGAAATATATTGAATCTTCTTTAAAGCACTGCAATTGCATCAATTTCGATTAACATTTCACTGACTGGAAAATTTGAGACTTCTACGGTAGATCTTGAAGGAAATTTTTCAGTTACACCATTTTCCTCAAAAAATGTTTTATATATTTTATTCATTTTACCGAAATCATTGATATTCTTCAGAAAAACAGTTATTTTTACAATATTCATAACTTTTGCTCCAGCAGCCTCCACAATTTTTTTAATATTTTCAAGGGCTGTCTGTGTTTGTTCTTTTATTTCTGTTGTACCTCGAGCGGGGCCTTGACCTGAAACGAAAAGTAAATTTCCTGCTTTCACTCTAGGGCTATAAGGGCCTGCTACAGTAGCGCCTTCAGGGCTCACTTTTTCTAAATCAACCATAATAAAATTAATACCTTAAATTTTAATAATTTTTCCCTCTTGCTAAAATATCCCACCTACCAATGATTTCACCATCTTTTATAACAGTAAAAAAATCATATAAATTTACTGTTGTACATATATGAGTAGGGTTAATTTCAATCTTTTGTCCTATCTTAAAATTTGTATTTGGGGTACTTCTGAAAATTGAGTGTTCTTCTGTCATTATTTTTATTTTAGATTTTGGAAAATTCTTGAAAATAGGATTTCCATTATCATTTGTAATTGCTTTTAATCCTACATCAGTGGTATAGAATCTCTTTCCAGGAATATTTGATATTGTTCCTAAAACGGTAGTAGCTATCTCAAATTCATCAACAATTTTGTAATGGTGTTCATCATTAAAAACATAAGTACCAGGTTGGATTTCAGTAATGCCTTTACAATTTACAGAAAACATATAAGTAACAGTATTGCTGGCAGTTAAATAATTGATATCAAATCCGTTATCATTTAGAAGATCTCGAGTTCCAATTAATAGATTCATACAACTTTCAGTAAGCTTTTTACGCATTTCAGAATCTTTAACCGAAATTAAATGACCTTCGTATCCTTGAAGACCTACTAGTTTTAAGCCTTTTTGTTTCTTGATAAGATTTGCTAACTCTAAAGCATGCTCTCCTGATTTTACCCCATTCCTACCTAACCCTACATCAACTTCAAGTAAAACTTCTAATGTGATTCCATTTTGGGTAGCAATTCTATTTAGGTCTAAAATATTTTTTTCTGAATCAACACAAACTCTAACTAAACATTTTTTATTTAAATCTATAAGTCTTTTAATCTGATTGAGATCTACAACTTGATTTGCTATGAGAATATCATCGATTCCATTCTGAGCAAATATCTCTGCTTCCCCAATTCTAGCAACACAAATCCCTATGGCACCTGCCTTTAACTGCATTTGAGCTATCTTTGGGCATTTATGAGTTTTAACATGTGGACGCAAATCTATATTGTTATCTTTCGCAAAATTAGCCATGAATTCTATATTCTTTTCCATAATATCATAATTTAATATTAGAGCAGGAGTAGAAATCTTGTCTTTCCAATTTTTTTCCAATATTAACAACTCTTTTATTGATGGAATAGTGGTGATAATTATAAAATAAAGTTGTAATTAAGTTTAATGCGGAATTAAGATCGTAAAAAATATTTGGTAATGTTCTTTTTTTAGTTTAATTCAAATAAACTAGATTCGAGTGATTAAATGTCTAAGAAGTTTTCAAAAGAACCACTAAGAGGAATGAAAGACTTTTATCCTTCAGCTTTAAGAGAATCCAATTGGATTATCGAGACAATAAAAGATGTTGCAGAGAGATATGGTTATGAAGAATATAGAACACCACAATTAGAGCCTATTGAAATTTTCGCGGCTAAATCTTCTGATGAATTAGTTTATGAACAGTCATTTATAGTGGAAAAGAAAAAAGAAGAAAGACTTATATTAATCCCAGAACTTACACCTTCCCTAGCTCGGATGGTTGCGAAAAAATCTCAAGAATTAAAGAAACCCATTCGATGGTATTCAATACCAACATGTTATAGGTATGAAAGACCACAGAAAGGCCGCCGAAGGGAATTTAAACAACCTAATGTAGATATTTTAGGTGAAGAAAGTCTTTATGCTGATCTTGAAATATTTAATATAGTTGTAGATATATTCACTGAATTTGGAGCTACAGCAGAACAGTTTCAAATTTATTATAATAGTCGACGATTCATGGATTCAGTAAGCAAATTTATACTAGAAATTGATAAAGACAAGATACCCTTAGTGTATAAAGTGTTAGATAAATCTAATAAGATGGATGAAGAAGGCTTTGAAAAATATCTATTAGATGCATTTCAAGATGAAGTAATCATCCAAGGTATATCTAAATTAAAAGATGCTAAGAGCGTTGATGAATTATTAAGGAAATTTGATAATATTCCAGAAAGTTTCTTTAAATCTGAAGGATATCTTGAGATAACTAATTTTAACCGACTATTAAAGGAAGTAAATCTTTCTAATTATTGTACATTTTCTTCTGGGACGGTAAGAGGTCTTGATTATTATACTGGAATTATTTATGAAGTTTTTGATATTGGAAAAGAAAATATAAGAAGTATTTTCGGAGGAGGACGATATGATGATTTATTATCAATATTTTCAGATGAAAAAATAACAGGTACAGGATTTGGTATGGGCGTTTACATGCTTTCTTTATTCTTAAAGACGTATAATTTAATTCCAGATGAAATTAAAGAAAAAGATTATAGTGACACAATCTTTATAGCATCTATTAATGAAGATATGTCAACCTATGCTTTTGAACTTGCAAGAATTATCCGAGATGAAGACTTTCCATGTATAATAGATTATAGATTTAAAAATCTAAAAAATCAACTTAAAAAGGCTAATGAATTAGGAGTTATAATAGTGTTAATCATTGGATCAGAAGAATTAACAGATAGAACAGTAACGATTAGGAATATGGTCTCCGAAGAACAAAAAACCGTTGATTTAGATGAATTGATAAATGAAATTTACGATATCATAGATCAGTTCGGTGATAGTAAATTTGATCAATAAAAATTTTATTTTATGATTTCAGATTTTATATTAAAAAGGTAAATTTTACTAATCATGAATTTTATCGAGGATTTAATTCAATTAATTAAAGAAAAGAAAAGCGTTGTGTGTATGGGACTTGATCCTAGATTGGATAATAAAGGAGAGATTCCTCAATTTTTAATTGAAGAATTAGAAGAACCTAATAAAATTATTTTAGAATTTAATAAAATTTTAATTGAAAATGCTAAGGATCTAATTCCAGTCATTAAACCTCAGATTGCCTTTTATGAAAAATATGATGCTTTAGATGCTTTAAAAGAAACCATAAAATTTGCGCATAAAAATGATTTATTAGTAATTTTAGATGCGAAGCGAAATGACATTGGAAGTACATCTGAAGCGTATGCTTATTCTATGTTTAAAAATCTTAATGCAGATGCGTGTACTATTAATGCATATCTAGGTTTTGATGGCGTTAAACCCTTTTTAGAATATAATGAAAAAGGAGTTTTTATCCTAGTAAAAACATCAAACCCAAGCAGTGCAGAATTTCAGGATTTGTTTAGCATAAGATTAGAAGAGATTCCTAATAATGTTATAGAATATAAAGTAGAAGGTAAGATTTTAAAGCGGAATTATATCCAGCTCTCTGAGCTTATTTATGATTGGAGCAATAAATTAGAAAAGTTTTCTAATTTCACTAATCTAGGCGTTGTCGTTGGAGCAACATATCCTCAGGAATTAAGAAAAGTTCGAGAAATTGTAAAAAGCTCTTTTATTTTGATACCCGGCTACGGGGCTCAAGGTGCTCAAGCTAAAGACATTAAAAATGGATTTTATGAGAATGGTTTAGGTGGAATTGTAAATTCTTCAAGAGGTATAATTTATGCTTACCATCAAAATGAAAAATTTTCTCAAGAGAATTTTGGAAAAGCATCTAGAGATAAGATAATTAAAATGAATAAGAAAATCAACAAAGAAATAATGAACTAATGTGTTATAAAAAAATTCCTCCTAAAGATTGACCGAGAAAAATCAATGCTATAATAATTGGAACTACCACAAAAATTACAACAACAATAGATCTTTTTATACCAATTTTATGAATAACATTTATTACATTCAAATCTATAAAAACTGAGAATAGAACTACTAATATTATCATTCCCCCTTCTCCATCAAATCTTCCTATCATCCCATATAAAATTAATGGAGAACCAACAAAAAAAATAATTCCAAATTGAATACCAAAACTGCCAGCAACCCATTTCATATTTGTTTTTTCCTGAGCTTTAGTAATAGCTAAAGCAATCTTTAAAAGTAAAATATCTACGAGAATTAAAGAGATTGCAATAATAAATGGTCCCATTATTTCCATAGAAGGCAAACCTTGAAAAAGCGTTAATATCACCAAAGGGACAAGTAAATTTAGATTTTAAAAAATCAATTTATATTTAAAATAATTTTTAACTATAAGAATCATTTATTAAAACAATTTAAATTTTATTTAATTAGCTTTATCAATTAGAACTACATTGATATTTTAATTACTAAATTGGAGGAAATTGAAAAAAGAATATTAAAAGGTAATATGCAATGGTAGAAACTAAAGACGAAACAGTTCAATATGACGAAGATACACCAAGGATTGCTGTATTTATATGCCAGTGAGGCTTAAATATCGCTGAAATTATCAACACTAAAGCTTTAGTAGAATTTTCAAAATCACTACCTGGAGTTGTTGAAGCTGTAGATTATATCAGTCTTTGAACCGAACCAGGTGCAGAATTCATAAAAGAAAAGATGATTGAAAGCAATGCAAATAGGCTAGTAGTAGGATCATGTACTCCTAAAACTCATGAACCCGTTTTTAAAAGCGTATTGGAATCAGTACCCATTGATTCTTCTTATCTGGAATTTGCTAATATCCGCGAACACTCTAGTTTTGTACATAGAAAAGACAAAGTAGGTGCTCAAAAAGTTGCTGAGGATATTATTCGATCTGCTGTAGCGAGAGCTTCCGTATTGGAAAAAATCTTAGTTAAAGAAGTTGATATAACAAAGAAAGCCTTAGTTATTGGTGGTGGAGTAGCAGGGTTATCTGCAGGCATTGATCTTGCTGAAGAGGGCTATGAAGTATATCTAGTAGAAAAAAGGCCTACGATAGGCGGTAAAATGGCTAAATTAGATCGTACATTTCCAACAGATGATTGTAGTATATGAATATTAGGTCCTGTTATGCTGCAAGCAGCAAGAACACCAGGACTGAATTTATACACATATAGTGACGTTGAAGAGGTTTCTGGGTTTGTAGGTAATTTCACAGTAAAAATACGAAAAAGAGCACGATATGTTACAAATGATTGCAATGGCTGTGGAGCCTGCTTTGAAGTATGTCCCGCTTTTGGATATAATGAATTCAATGAGGGAATGGATTCAAGAAGGGCTATATATGTTGCATTTACTCAAGCAGTTCCTTCTTTAGCTCAAATTGACATGGACCGATGCATTAAATGTGAACTATGCAAAGGAGCATGTGAAGTAGACGCGATAGATTTTGATCAAAAAGATGAAATTGTAGAACTTGAAGTAGGATCAATTATAGTTGCAACTGGTTGGGATGAATTTGAACCTCCAACAGGGTACTTAGGCTATAATAAATATCCTAATGTGATTACTCAACTCAAGCTTGAAAGAATATTAGCTCCTAATGGACCAACAGTAGGCCATTTGGCAAGACCGTCAGATGGGAAAGAACCAAAAACGATATTATTCATTCAATGTGTCGGATCAAGGGATTTAAACATGAATTCTTATTGTAGCTCTGGTGTTTGTTGTATGATTTCTATTAAAAATAGTAAGTTAATCAAACAACATTATCCAGAAGCAGATATTACTGTTGCTTACATGGATATGCGGGCTGCTGGGAAAGATTATGAAGAATATTTCACCCTCTCAAGGAAAGAAGGAATAAAATATATAAGGACAAATATTAGCCGGATTAAAGAAGATTCAGAAACTCACAATCTAAAAATAATCATGCAAAATACTTTAGGTTCCAGTGGATTAAAAGAACTTGAATATGATTTAGTTGTGCTTTCCGCAGCGATGGTTCCAGCTATAGGTGTTGAATCAATTGAAAAGATACTAAAGTTAGAAACTAGTCAGGATGGATTCTTTAAAGAATTTCATGCTAGATTAAATCCAATCGACACAAAAATTCCTGGAATTGCTTTAGCGGGAGCGAGTCAAGGTCCAAAATCTATAGCAGAATCTATAGTTCAAGGGAGAGCAGCAGCTTCTTCACTAGCCAGACTTATGGTCAAAGATAAGTATCGTATTCTACTGATTAGGGCATCTGTTGATAAGGAGCGATGTGCAAAATGTGGATTATGCGAACTCAATTGCTCATATGATGCTATAGCTCTAATGGATGATGGTGCTGAAGTGAATGAGATATTATGTAGAGGATGTGGATCATGTCTAGCAAATTGTCCCTCAGAAGCGATAACTCTTCGATATTATAGAGAACCTCAATATGAAAAACAAATAGACGCAATTTTAGAAGAAATATAAAAAGGTGAAATAAATGACTACTAATGGAGATATTAAGATTTTGGCATTTTTGTGTTGGAAATGAGGATATGGTGCCGGGGATATGGCAGGTACTATCAGGGCGCAATACCCCGCAACATTAAGACCGATTAGAATTAATTGTAGTGGACGAGTAACCCCTAGCTTAATGATGAGAGCACTTGGTAAAGGAGCAGATGGAGTAGCTATTGGAGCTTGATACAGTGGTGAATGTGATTATGAAACGGGAAATTTGGTTGCTGAAAGGAATGTCGCTTATACCAAAGAGATTTTAAAAACTGTTGGGATTTCACCAGAAAGAGTTCAAATGTTCCACTGTAGTGCTGCAGAAGGACAAAAATTTCAAGAAGAAGCTACTCGTATTTCAGAAACAATCCAAAAATTAGGAAGCAATCCTTTAAAAGATTTTATCACTTCTAAAAAAGAGGAGAAAGAATCTAAAAAGAAAAAAACCGAATAGAATGACCTCTTCAAGAAAAATTTAGTTGATTAGGGACTTACCTTGCAAGGGTTTCGGAATTGATTTTTATTATTTATTTTTATTTAACAATTTTTTTATCTTTCTTTTAACTTTTTATTTTAAAATTAATTTTGTAATTTATATTATTAATTTTTGATTCATGTGAATTTAATATGGGAAAAGATATTGAAAAGCAATTAAAGAAAGCGGAGCAACTTTATAAAGCAATGGCTTATAAACGAGCCGCAAAATTATTTAATACTGTAGGAGGTAATTTCTTAAAATTAGGTGATTTTGAAGTCGCAAAAGTGTGTTTTTTTAATGCAGCAAAATCTGCAATAAATGAGGATAAATATTTAAGTGGTTTAGAATTTTTGAGAAATGCTGGAAATGCATCTCTCTTTAAAAATAATTTTTTAGAAGCTTATCAATTCTTCAAGGAAGCACTTAATTATGTACCTAGTTTAAAGCACTCATCAGATAGAAATTATCTATTCACTTTATTTTCAAGTTTGTCTTATTTATGTTTATTTGTAGAAGGAAAACAAGAAGAGGGCTTAAACTTGGTGAAAAAAACTAGGACAAATGTTGAAGATGCTTATTTTAAAGAAAATTCTTTAATTAAGTTGATAAAAGATATAGAAGTAGCTACTAAAGATAGAAATGAAAATTATATAAAAAAAATCGAAAAAGAATTTGATACTTCTAATTTTCTTGAGGGTGAGATAATTCTAGTTAAACGAGCTTTAGCTTTAGCTAAATCTATCGTTTCACTAATCACTAATTTAACTTTGGACAAAAAATTATATACAACTAACGATATTATAAATTTAACGATAGATGTTAATACTAAACCTCTCTTAAGTATTACAAAAGACTCTTTTTATAATTATAGCATAAAGGAATTAAAAATTTCTAAAATTGGATTACAGCTCTCTGATAATTTTACGTTTCATAAAAAACCAAATTTACCTATCATAATAACTTCTGGTCAGAGCCATCAAATAGATCTATTAATTAAACCTCATTTTCAAATGGAGAAACCTTTCATTGGACCCATTTTATTAACCTCAGAATTAGATGGGATTTTAAAATTTTTCTATGAATTATCTGAAATTATATATCCAACTTTAATATCTCCTCCTCCAACGTTAGATATTTCTATAAAAAATCTGAGACCTCCTCTCATAGGTCAATCCTTTCCCTTAGAAATCCTTATTGAAAACAAAAGCGATGGTGAAGCTTTAGATCTTAATATTGAAATAGAATTTCCAGATAATCTTAAAGTAATGAGAGGTACATTAAAAAAACAAATATATTCACTCAGATCAAATGAAAATATTAAATGGGAAATTAATCTTAAGCCACTAGAAGCCGGAGATTATTCTATTAAGATAAAAGCATTATTCAAAGATCCAGACCAAAACCAAATCGGAGAAACCAAAGATTTTCCTCTTTCAATAAAATTATAAAACAACTACATCTTTTTTGCAAAAAGGGAATTCAGAGAGAAGATTTATAATTAAAAAAAAGAATTTATAGTTTTTTTTATCAGTAATTTTTGTTCCACAAGTATTATTCTGGGGCTGTTAATCCTAATAGTGGCATACCTTCTACGAGGTCATAGGCAATATGAATCTCATATTTAAATCCTTCGATGGATTCTGACATCATTAATAATCGATTCATTGCGATGTCCATAGATTCTTTCACTTTTCCTGGTTGAATATCGCTAACGGTAGTACTAAACATACTATCTTTAACAGCCCATACAGCAGAGCGTAGGACGGGTTTAGAAATAGACTTATCATCGGGAAATTTTTTCATTACGTCAAGATATACTTTTCCAACTTTTTCTGATTGCCCATGAGGCCACCAATGTTGGGTTACTATTAATACCAAATTGTTCACCTATTTTTGTCATTTAATTTTATTAAATTTCAAAGGTGATAAAAAAGATTATAATCTAATATTTAATTTTTACAATTTTGTATCGATGTAATAATTTTTAAATATTAGACCAAAAAGCTTATTGAGCGTGGATATATTAAGAAAGATTCAACGATTAAAGGGATAAATAAATTCACTCCTTCTGGATATCTAAAAATTAAAGAAATTGAAAATAATCATAAATCAATATCATCTGAGATTAAAAAACAAATTCTTAACTTATGAATAAATTTTTTTGTACCAATCTTTTTATGTATATTATAATCAAATAAATGATAGTTGATAATGAAATTAAAAGTTAAAGAAATCAAATTTGAAACGGGTAATCCTAAAGACATTGTCTTAAATATCAAAGACGCTAAAGAATTAGGGCAAAAAGCAGGAGAACGAGTTTTTATTAAAAATATAAGATCAAGATCTATAGAAAATAAATATTGGGTTGCTATAATTCAAATTGATTATTTAGGTACCATTGTTGAATCTGGAGAAATTGGAGTTTTTCTCAACCTCCTGAGAGAGAAAAATAATTTAAAAAATGAAACCCTTGTTTCAGTAAAACCAGCGGATCCACCTGATTCATTTAGATTTATTCAAAAAAAAATCAGAGGACATAAATTAACCAGTGAAGAAATTAATAGTATAATTAATGACGCCGTTTCA
>JAUWHL010000035.1 GCA_030605895.1 Promethearchaeota archaeon
TCGTTGTAAGTCTAAATCCTTCATAAATATAAAATTTTAATGAGAATTATGATATAATTGTATGATCAGTTTTATATTTCTATTATTATAAGAATAATTCCAATATTTAAAATCAAAGAGAGTAAATGTTATTTACGATAATTAAATATTAGAAAATAACTGAATTTCTGATATAAAAAAAATATACTTTGAATATGGTAAATATTAGAATTTGTCCAAAATGCAAAAAGCCAACACTAAGAACTGCAACTAATGTTAGTGGTGGGATAGCTCCAAATTTATACGAGTGTAGAGATAAAAAATGTGGTTATATTGGTAGTTTTTATGTTGAAATTGATTCTGAGGATTATAAATTAGATCAAGATGAAAACTCTCTAGAATAATTAATTTTGGTTTAATATTATATTTTAACAATAAATAATTCGATGATCTATAAGAAATAATAGTAAAAGTGAATTTATAATGAAACAATTGTTAGAAGATGCTAAAAAGATTAAATCTTTAGAGATTCAAGGCGCCAGTAATATTGCCACTAGTGCCATCGATTTCTTAAGTAATTATGCGAAAAGATTAAAATGTGAGAATATTGAGGCTTGTTTTAAAGAACTTTATAAAGCACAAGTTATATTAATAGATACAAGACCGACAGAACCAGCTATGAAAAATGGTTTGAAGTTTATCATGAATAAGTTAGAACAAGAAAAAGAAAGTATAATTCCTGAATATATCTCTGATATCATTGAAAAATATAAGAATCTATATTGTGATATGCTTCAAAACTCGAAAAAAAGAATTGCTGAAATAGGTTCTAGACGTATTCCTTTTTCCAGTCAAAAATTTAACGTAATGACTCATTGCCATTCCAGTCTAGTTACTGGTATTCTTTTAGAAGCGAAAAAACAAGGTAAAAATTTTAAAGTAATTAATACCGAAACACAACCACGATTACAAGGTAGGAAAACTGCAAATAAATTATTGGGCGTAGGTATAGAAGTTATCCATGTTGTTGATAGCGCGATGAGATGGGTTGTGAGACATTATCAAGTTGATCTGATTTTAATTGGTGCGGATAGTATAACTTCTGAAGGAACCATTATCAATAAAATTGGATCAAGATTATTAGCATTAGTTGCTCATGAAGAACATGTTCCTTTTTATGTTGCATCTCCTTTATTAAAGTATAATCCAGAAACCAATCTTGGTATATTGGAAACTATAGAAATGAGAGACCCACAAGAAATATGGAAAAATCCTCCAGAAGGAATCAAAATCCTAAACCCCGCATTTGAAACTGTAAGTAGAAGGTATATCGATGGTTTAATCACTGAAGCGGGTATATTTGCTTCGAGCCATGTACCAAACTATTTTGCTAAAACATATCCAGAAATGGTTTAACCATTTAATAAACTATTTCTTCCCCCATTTTTCAATAGCTTTCGCTAATTCAGTGTTTTTTATCGCATATTCCTTTAAGGTTGAACCATTTAGAACAGCATCTATTGCCTGTCTTATCGCTTTTGCCCCTGCTTCTGTACCGCTAGGGTGACCATGGCAACCTCCACCAAATTGATATACCATATCTTTTCCTAATATTTCAATGAGATCAGGAATGTGAAGTGGGCTTAAACCACCGGAAGCTACAGGTAAAGTTGGTTTAATATCTCCCCAATCTTGATTAAGCATAGTAGTATTATTATCAGGAATTTTTTGAGCAGTAAGTATTTTATTACATTCTAATACTTCCTTTTTTCCGCCTTCCATTTTTCCTACAACTGTTCCAGTGTGAAGTTGATCCATGCCAATTAATCTCATTAATTTAGATAGGGCTAGCATCGTCATTCCATGCTTTTTATTTCGAGTTAAAGCAGCATGCATAGCTCTATGAGCATGGATAACTATATTTTTATCATCTAAATAATCTCTAATTTCTTGTAAAGCCGAAAATCCTACAGTAAGAATGTCTACCATTACATATTCTCCACCGTTTTCTATCACAAAATCCGCCCTTTTCTTCATCGTGCTCAGAGGAGCTGTTATATTTGGCATATAAAACTTCCTTTCTCCAGTTTGATTTTCTGCTTTATCTCTGGTTTTCAATGTTTCCTTGATTCTTTTCTCGAACTTGTTAAAAGTCATACTTGTAAGATTTTCATCATCTTTAACAATATCTAATCCACCAATCCAAGCGTCTCCACATATTTTGGCATGTTCAACTTCGTTTAATCCTACTTTAGGTTTAACAATTGTACCAAGCAGGGGTCTATCCTTTACTTTAGTTAATTTTCTAATACCTTCAATTCCAAATTTTGGTCCCTTATATGCCTTGACAATGTCTTTAGGAAAACTTATATCTAATAATCTTAATGACTTTAATACTTTCATTCCGTAAATATTTCCTGCAATAGCACTTAAAATTTGGGGCAAATTATCTATCTCAAAAAGTTCTTTAGTGTACGCGATCTTTACAATACTATTTTCTTTGTTAATATAGAATGTTGATGGTTTAAGCTTTTTAGCAATTTCCGCAGATAAAGTTGCTATTTCAGTCCATGTACCGATTGAACTTTCTTTCGCGATCTCTTCGGATGCGTGCTCTAAATTTCTACATTCTGGTGAAATTTCTACAAAATACATCGCGATTAAATCATTTTCGCTTGGTTCATAATCCAAATTTACGTAATCCACCAAATTAAATCACCAATTATCCTATAAATTTTAAATTATTTATGTTATACAAGAGTTTTATTAAAAGAAATTCTCATAATGAATTATAATATTAAAATCATAAAAAATTAATAACATTTTTAATTACTTTATAGAGTGATGATACTATGAGTGAAATAAAATCTTTTATTATCAATGTTAAGGATTTAAGTTTTAAAAGCGAACAACATGTTCTTGACTTAATTAGATTCCTTTCTGAAGCTTTACCTCAGATAACACTTGATAGAAACAGAAATGAAATTAATGTTGAAATGCCAAGCAAGTTATCGAAAAGAGCTTTAAGACTTAGGATTAAAAAATTTTTATATAAAAAAGGATTAAATAATGATTTCAGACCAATTTCTTATAAAACTACTGAAGCTGAAGGTTATACTGTAAAAGAAAAGAAAATTATTGAGTTAGCTTATTATTAATTCTTATTCTTTCTCGAAAATAATTATATTATTTAAAAAATTTATTTAACTGTGTCATTAAAAGGAACTAATTTTAAAATTTCTATTAAATCTATTGATGATGTAGTAAGATGTCTAAGCTTAGCTAGTTTACTAGAACTCGCGGGCTGGCCCAAAGTGGGAAATGTTCATCGAACAAAAGACTTCGAAAACAGTAGATTTGAACATTTTTTAGCAGGAATTATAGCAATTCAACCAACTTTTAGAGAATTTTGTGAGAAAATCTTTCAATTTTCATTCAGAAATGAAAATGATTATTGTAAAATAGAATTAGGTTATTTTTATAAAAGGGCTACTGAAGAAATGATGAAATGGCAAAAGGGGG
>JAUWHL010000127.1 GCA_030605895.1 Promethearchaeota archaeon
CGGCAAGTGAGGGGAAATTTTTTAATGAACAATCTAAAACTCATAGAATGCGCCGACCTACTAGAACGGGGGATTATAATGTAAGAAAACAAAAAAGGGGGTTAATTTATAATTGTTAATTCGTTTATAAAATTAACCCTTTTTTCTTTTTTTTATATTTAGATTAAGGATTTACCGAGAGTTTCATATAGTTACTTACTTTCTCACCAAAATTTCTTTATATTTTATACTTTTATGGTTTTAATTGGTTAATTAATCAATCTTTTTCTTAGACGCATTAATTTTAATTTCTTCTACTATTTTTTTAAAATTTTCTATATAAAATTCTTTTGGAGTCATTTCTTCTAGATTTTCATTTTTAACCAACCAACCATGTTTTTTTAGTACTTTTATACCTTAAAACCTCCTTAATTAAGTGATTAAAAGTAAAAGCTAATTATTGAGAAATAGAACTGTCATATATATCCCTATACTCTTTAGTTAATTAGAGGTTATTTAAAAGAAAATGGTAAATATTTGAAGTATTAACTCATTCAAAGAGAATTAATATAAATTCTGGAAATAGATTTTTAAAATGAAAGAAACTATCTTTTGTATTTAAAGAATGGAAGATTTTTTTTTTAATAAAAAGTGATTTGATAAAGAAAATAGATTTTATTATCTAGCAGAGATAGCTATTCTTTCAATTTCATCCTTTCTCTTAACAGCTCTAGATTCTTGACTATTGTTTGCTGCTAAAATTAATTCTTGAGCTAGATTTTCCTCGAACTGTCTTTCATTAGAATGAGATCTAGCGCTTATTGCTTGAGCGATATATTTGATAGCAAGATCAACTCGCCGTTGCGGTGCGACATCTACTGCTGATGCGTACGAAATACCGCCCATTGCGATTTTGGTGGTTTCTTCTCTAGGTGCAGTACTGATTATTGCATCTATTAATATTTGTATTGGATTTTGGCCAGTTAATAATTCGATTAAAGTAAAAGCATTCTTAATACCTTTAATAAGTTTGCTCTTTTTACCAGAATGATAAGAACTCTTACGTCCTCTAATTTTACCTCCAATAAATCCGGGAGAAAGTAATCTATTTACAAATCTTTCAACAATTGAGACTTTTGAAGATTTCCAAAATCTTTTATGCTCATGTCTACCAGCAGAATGAGGAACAATAATAGGCTTTAAATTGATATAATTTTCAAGCGTTCTATCCATAATTTTAATATCTGTAAATGACCACGTATTGAAAAGTTTTATTTCTTTCTTTGTTTTACTCATAAATAATACCTCTTTACCGTATTGGCTTTTCCTTCTTTCCAGCTAAGAGTGCTTCAAGACTGACACCATTAACTTTAACTACTCGATAACGAACGCCCGGGAGATCCCCAATACTCCTACCTTTTGCTCCTCCAATTCCTTCAACAATCACTCGATCATGCTCTTCTATGAAGTTAAGAGCCCCATCTCCTGGAAGAAAGGCTGTCACATTTTTTCCATTCTTTTTCAGTTGAATACGTACACACTTGCGAATGGCTGAATTAGGTTGTTTACTCTCTCGACCAACTTTTTGCAGTACAATTCCTAATGCTTGGCAAGCTCCTTCGAGTGGATCAACCTTCTTCTTTAATTGGAGTTTTCTTCTTTTGTATTTTGTTTTAGACCATCGAAACTTCTTTCGATTTGCTTTGAGTTTTCTTGCTGAGTATAGTCCTTTTGGCAACTTTTTACACCAAAATTTAAATAATTATAATGTGAAAAAATACATCCTTAAACTTAAAATTTATGTATATGAATGAATTATCGTACATTTTTTAGTACTAGATCTCATAAAAGAATAAAAACTTCAATTTGATTTATTGAAGTGGTGCTAAAAGACTGAATTTAAAATTTCTACTATTATACTACTATTATCAAAAATTCTAAAAAATTGATTCCTTTCTGATTTTACTACTATTATTCTACTTCTATCCAAAACTCTACTACAAAGATTTAAATATGTCAATTGTTTATAGTAGTAATAGTGATTAATATGACAAGAAAGTCTAATAAAAAAAAATATGAACGAATACTTGAACGCCTTGCGAAAGGTGAAAAACAATCTTCGATTATAATAGCCGAAAAATGTTCCTATGGTACAATTTCAGCTGCAAAACAGTGGGATAAGAATGGAAGACCTGCTACGATTACTACTACAAGAAACAGATCAACAAATAGAACTAAAATTGTGCTCTCAGTGCCAAACTTTTGGCTTGAGCGCTTAAATGAAGATATAATGTCAGGAATTTGGAATGATTATTCTGATGCGATTGTTGACATTATACGGACTTATTTCCGAACTCGAATGGAATTTCACACTCATACTCAGATAGAAACCCCTAAAGGTGGTAGAGGGCCTACGGGTCTAAGAAAGGAAATCATGAAAGAGCTTAAGGAAGTTGTTACACTTGAGCAAGTCCGAGATTCTGAAAATAAAAATTTAATAAATATAAGAGAATTAAAAGAATATGAAGATATTAAAGAAGAGCAGAGACAAGAATTTTCTAAACAAAAAGACCTAATTTATTCACGATTTAAAGATCTGGAAACAGAGAAATATGTTTTTAAAAATTATCACGGAGAACCATTGATAAAAGAAGAATTTGAGGTATTAATGGAATTAGAGCAACAGGTTGGGGGAATTCCTAAATGGGAAGGAGACTTTACTCGAGGAGATTATATGCCCACGCCAACTGATACAAAGACATATAAATTCAGTTATGTCCTTTTAGGCAATCATGTAATTATACTCAATTTATACGGTAAAGGTTTAAACTATTTACCAGAATCGATTGATCAATTAAAATATTTACAAACTCTTGATTTAAGAAACAATAATCTAACCGAACTTCCCGAATCTATTGGAAATTTAGAATTTCTTGAAGAGCTTATTCTCCATGATAATGCACTTAGATCCGTTCCTAAATCAATAGGGAACCTTAAAAATCTTGGATTACTCCATTTGGA
>JAUWHL010000019.1 GCA_030605895.1 Promethearchaeota archaeon
TTAAGGCCAATTAATCCAAATATATTAGGGATTACGTATCCAAGCTCAATTCCTACAGAAGACCTTTTTTCATATATTATACGTACTATTGGTCAAATATTTGTAGCATATCCTACATATATTGTTTTCTTTATTTTTGCGTTATTGGCTTCAATGCTGGGAGCTGGCCCTGTAGCTAATCGGAATGCTGTGATGATTGATGTTAATATGCCAGAACATAAAGGAACTGCTGCGTCCTTTTTTAAACTCTCAGAACAAATAAGTAAAGGTATTACATTACTATTATCATATTCTCTTATTTTTCTACTTGGAAGTATTTACAATATGATATTTTTTAGTATATTTTTTTGGTTTCCCGCAGCCATTTTTTGGATTTTAGCAAGCCGAAATGTAGAAAAAGATATGACTTATAAATCGAGAATTCTGTCAGAAAGAAAACAAGTCAGTTTAATTGATTATATATTTGAATTAGAAATTCAAATGGATAGAGGTATTCAAAAGGTTCAAGACTCGAAATATTATATTCGAACAGATCAAATTAAGTTCAATCAATTAATGAACGATGCCTTAATGATCTTCAAATTCTGTGAGCGCGAGGGAGAATCTCGGAGTATTACAAACATAGAAAAAAAAGCACATATAATGTATTTAAGAATTCTATTAGTCAAGCAAGAAACGAATAAAATTTATAAACTGCTTAATAATGAAGATCTCCCAGCTCAGGAGATAAATAAATTAAGAAATGAATTAAAGAAGATATATTATAAAATAAGCGAATATGAAAAAAGTACATTTGGTGAGATTCAGACTTATTATGAAGATGCTTACTTAAAAATTATTGAAGCCAGACTTAATAGTACTCACCATTTAATAAAAGGTTTGAGTAAAATTGACGAAGCAATCAAAATCTACGAACGTGTGAAATATCTATTAAATGAAAGACTAGAAATTGTCGAAGAAAAGCCTGATTTATCAGAAGAAGAATCAATTGTACGTGATAAGGAACAAGAATTATTTGATAAATGCTCTAATTCATTAAATGCTACTATTAAATTAAAAGAAGAAGTAAAAAATGCCTTCAACCATTTAAAGGAAGAAGATATTCATATGGAAGATTTAAGAAAAATTTCTGATCTTACTCAAGAGTATAATGTTGAAATCTATGATGTAATTGTTGAAACATTTCAACATGATAAAAAAACAAAAAATGTACTCATAGAGACCTTAGAGAAAATTGAGGATATTTTCAATCAATATGAGAAGTGGAAAGAAACTGATTTCAAAGTTTTTTAATTCTAGAATTAGTTATTAAATTCACATTTCAATAATTCTTGCATTTGAATTTTCTCTTGTCCAGAAAGGCTTTTTGGAGATTTACCTTTATTATAAGCATAATCTGGGGAATCAGGATTAAAACACAGATTAACTAATAAAATCAAACAATTTCTGACTTGCATTGCATTTGATATTTCTTTATCGAGATCCTGCATTAATTTAATTAAAACTTGATATCTCTTTACTTCACTATTATCACAAATTTCCAATATTTTATCGATGCAATCCGCCATTTTGAAAATAATATCCCTTAATTCAACAACGTTTTTTATAATTTTTACATTGCTTAAGCAGATACATAATGAATCACATATTTAATTGTATTTATTGTCTATTTTCTCATATGAAAAAAAGTATTTTTCCAGCCAAGCCCATTTCTATATAGGATCTTTAATTTCAACAAAGATTAATCCCATTCTCTTAGGAAATATTCCAATTCGATCTCCATTTTTAACTTCTTTTCCAGCTCCAGAGTATTTATTATTTACAAATATATGACTGATTTCTTCCTGTGTTATACTGAATTTATCTAGAATATCTATTACTGTAGTTATTCCATCGGTTTCAATATCTAAAGTGCTTGGAAGCCCAATTTCATTGTTTAATTGTTTTACTTTTTCTCTTAAATCCCCATAGAATTTTACTTTTATTGTCATCTAATATTACCACAAAACTGACGTTATTTATTGAAAAAATGTATTATACTATGAATAGAACAAGCCAGCTTTAATATAAATATTCCTTTTATGGATTAAAAATAAGTATAATGGTGTTACTGGAAAATCAAACTTCAATACTTTGTACAAAGTTTTCAATAGTTTGCTCTAAATCGATAATATCTTCCACATCCTTAATTTCAGCACTTGCTAGCTTGGCGAGGAACTCTTTTAGGAGTTTTTCTTTAGCTTTATCAGTAGGAAATAGTAAACTAGCCTTGTAATGTTCCCAATCAAGGATATTAGTAAATATCAGGAACAAAACCTCCACATGTGAATATTCAATTAAGCCTTGTAGTTTTTCTTTAGTGATCATTATTTTTGTGTGATCTGTGTAGAAATCTGATAAATCATCATAATAATTTGTCAATCTCGCAATGTTATCTAATTGTGTATGAAGTGCTGCTTGATTGATTGGGCTGTCTTCATCTTTATACATAATATCAAAATAAGTATTGATAAAATCTTTTAATTTTTGAAGCTTTTGCTGAAACACACGAGTTTTTACAATGCGCTCAAACATAGGAGACTCTTTATATCTATAGAATTTAAGCTCAAATTTTACGATATCCAATATATCAAAAAATAATTCTCGTACATCAATTTCTTTTGCCATATTTTACTCCTCTTTAATAAGTTCTTACTAAATTATGAAGCTATAGTAAAATAATTTCTTTTATAGTACAATTTTAAATAAATAAACAAACATATATATTTTTATTTTTAAAATTTTAAGAAAATTTAATTCTTATTTTCGAATTTACAATTATATGATTAAAATTTTATAGGAAAAGTACGATCAGGGATAATCTGTTCCTTAGGTTTATATACCATCCTTAATCTTTTTTTTCTTTTAACTAATTTTTTGTATAATATAGCTCTTATGTGTATCTTCAATATCCGTATTGGACATCGAATCATAAAGGCCATATTATTACGTGGTGAATTTCTCAACTGAAGAAACTCAGAAAAAAATCTGGAAGCTTTTGATTGTAATCTTTTTATTTCGAATGAAATAAATCGTTTAGTTATATTATTTAGATTTTCTGAATCACCAAAACAATAAAAATTTGATGCTTTTAAAGACCATTTTATTGCTTCTAATTGATATTTCGTTGGATTTAAATTTTTAAGGAATGATATGGCTATAGAAAAAAGGGAAATCATAAGATTCATAACAGTACTTCTAAATATTTCTTGCATATTAATTTTAATTTTTGGTCTAATTTTCTCTCTTAAATCATCTCCATATAAAATTGAACTATTTGTTATAACATTACCAAGTACAATTTTCCGAGGAGCGAAAACAGAGGAAAAAACTTTATTCAC
>JAUWHL010000317.1 GCA_030605895.1 Promethearchaeota archaeon
ACCCCTACCATTAAAACTCGAGAATTTTTTACTAATTTCTGCGACCATCCTTCAAGTCTAAATTGTCGGTCATATAAATTTCTCTCTCCCGATGTTAGGTCTTTACTAAAAAAATCTGAACTCTTTTTCATGATTATCACCAATAATAATTATTTAAAATAAAAAAATTTTAGGGCTTAATGCCCTAATATTATAGTTTATGAAGAAAAATATATAAGTTTACCCAGCAGTACTAGCAGGGATCAAAAGAATATCATCTCCATCATTTATATGATATTCCTTTAATGAGCTATTTTCATCTAATGTAACTCCACCAGAAGATAAATGAAAGTCATTAGGATCAAGTCCATATAAATTGCCTAATGTTTGTTTAATATCTCTTACATGATTGCTATCATTTACTGTTAATTTTTCCTTTTTTTCACCTGGACCAATCGTTGACATGAAATATAAAGTAATTTTTTTTCCTGCTGAAGGGGTCTTAGTAGCGGGAGTTTTAGATTTTAAAGGTTCCTCCCCACCTAAATCCTCATCAAATTCATCAAAACTCATTCAAAACACATCTTTTTTTGTTATTTTTTATTTTGTTTTATTTTTTATTATAACTTAATAAAATCGCATTAAAAAGATATAATAAAACCCTTTGGAATGATTTTGAAGTTTTTAATAATTATGTTAAAAATGAGAAGGAGCAAATTAGGATTCATAAGAAATTATATTATAAATTGTATGAATGTCTATTAATATATATAAATCATAAAAAGTTGTTTTAGAGAGAATACAAATTTACTAAACCATAAATTTCAACGCAATAAGAGTATAGCCCTATGAGTTCTCTGGATAATGCAGAATCTGTTGTTCTTGAATTAGTAAAAGAGTTTTTAACGAAAAAGACCTTCTTTTCATTGAGAGAAATTATATCATTTATAAATAATAGGGTAAGATACAATCCTAATATAAATGAGAATCGAATAGAGTTAATCTTGAAGGATTTAATTAAACGCCGTGTTATTATCCCAGGTACAAGATTAATGAAAAATAATATTATAGAACATCCAAAAAGAAATGAGATTTTTAATTATATTAAAAAGAATCCTTCAAATATTAATGAAATAATGAAAGTAATGCATATCGGAAGTAATCAGGCTTTATGGCATTTATCGTGTTTAGAAAAATTCCAATTTGTTAGATCTATACAAATAAACAATCATAGAATTTTCTTCAAATTTGATTCAAATCCTGATTTTGACAAGTTATATTATTATTTAAAGAAAGAGATCCTTCAAAAAATAATTAATTTTATGCAACAAGAAAACAAAGCATTAAAAATTACAGAAATCGCAACTGGTCTAAAAAAAAATCATAATACGATTAAAAAATATTTAGATATCTTAAACGATTTAAAATTAGTAAAAATTGAAAAAGATAATAAAAGGAAATTATTCATATTTGACACAAAGAAATATACAAAGGTCAGAAAATTGATTCAAGGTGTATGATTATAAAAACTTCAAATTTATTCCAATCCCATTTAAATTTTAAATTATATATTTTAAATTCAGAAAATAATCTAATTAAAAAATCATGAGGAAAAAAAATAGAATTTTAAGTGTTATCGCTCTTTACTCTGTTTGTATCGTGATTTATGTCTTTTTTTTCCTATTTCGCTTAGAAAATAATACATTATTTCTCATTCTAACAATAGGTAGTGTTGCAGTACTCTCTACTAGTACAGTTTATACAGTTATACATTCTAAAGGTAGTTGGGATGAGAAAATAAAGAAAAAGAAATATTTACCTGAACCAAAATCAATTAAAATGAAATCAGCTAATATCATTGAAGATTATATTGATGCCTTGCCTTTAATTGAAGACTATGTTGAATCAGATGAATCTTATAAGGATATGCCAATAATTGATAAATATATTTTTTCAGTTTTTAGTCAAGATGAAATAAATAAAATAAATCTACTAGACTTATCAAAAATGGACAAGATTTTATTTATCCGGGAAATGCTTTATTTTGATCTAAATGAGAGAAATACAATAATCGAAAATATGGTCAAAACTAGAGATAAAATTGATGGAGAAATTACTTATTCACCCGTTCTGAGCCCTATTAAAATTGAGGATCAAATTCGAGTTTATATTAGATCTCTAATTGAACCTGGTGAGAAAACAAAAATAATTATAATTGATACTAATGAAGTAGTAGGTATAATCAAAGAGGAGATTGGCAGATTCTTTGATTATGAACTAGAAACTTTTCTACTTTCTTCTGGAGGGATATTATTAGATGAAAACTCACTTATAAAAGATTATTATATCAACGATGATGATGAAATTGCTCTAATTCCCTCAAGAAAAGAAAGAAGTTAAAAAAAAGACAAAGTAATTTTATTATATTTTACTTTGTTCAAAAATAAATTAACCAGCTGTACTTGCTGGAATTAAAAGTATGTCGTCACCATCACTTATATTATAATCTTTTAAAACTGAGCTCTCATCCATTGTAACCCCGCCTGATGATAAATGAAAATCAGCAGGATCTAATCCAAATAAATTTGCTGCCGTTTCTTTAACATCTCCTACGTTATTGCCCGTATTAACATTTAATTTTTGTTTTTTCTCACCCGGCCCTATAGTTGACATAAAGTATACGGAAATCTTTTTCCCTTCAGCAATAACTCTAGTTTCTGGAGTTTTGGATTCAATTACTTCTTCTGGAGTCTTTGTTGAAGGTTCATCTAAATCTTCGTCCAAATCTTCGTCTAATTCTTCATCAAATTCCTCATCAAACTCATCATCATCACCCATACAATTAACACCTACATTCCTATTAAAATTAATAAATTGAGAGATTATTTATCTAGTTTTTTTGTATTTTCTT
>JAUWHL010000313.1 GCA_030605895.1 Promethearchaeota archaeon
ATTTGAGAATATACTTGATAATAAATATCCCCATATTTTAGCAAGAAGGGGTGGCGGGGTAGTATTTTTAGATGGAAACTTAATGAAAACATTAAGAGAAGATCATACTATAACAAGAAAAGAACTCTCTGAAAAATTAGGGGTAACGAAAAGAACCTTATGTGCGTATGAAAATGAATCTATGCGCCCATCAGAGAAAATAGCTAAAAAAATATTAGAAATACTAGAAAATAATGATCTATTTAAAAAAATCAATATATTTGGGTGGCCTATTAAAGAAGATATCAATAATATAGAAAACCTTGAAGGAAAGGAACTAAGTGAATTTGAAACTCACGTTCAAGATATCATTAAAGATATCGGACTTTCTTCTTATTGGTATAAAAAGGGGTCTATCCCATTCAAATTATCTTTATACTCTACTTCTGATAAAATAGAATCAGAAGGATTTTATCCTCTCTTTTCTGGTATATCGGAAGAACAAGGAAAAATCAATGAAATGAGTTTTAAATGTCTAAAAATGTTCACAGATTTATTCCACAAAACCTCATTATTCATTATAGATAATGGAATAAAAATTCCTGAAGCTTTTCAAAAAGATAAAATTCCTATTGTTAAAATTAAAAAATTAGAAAAAGTAGATGATGAAGAAGAGTTTATTGAACTCATCCAAGAATCATGAGGATAAAATAGAAATAATTTGTGGGATAGATGAGGCTGGTAGAATTTAATTCACTTCGAATTTTATGTTAAAAGGCTCTGTCTTAGGCCCTATGGTTTTATGCGGTATTTGTTTTATAAAATCAAATTTACCCTTCCTTTCAGAAATTGGGGTTAAAGATTCAAAAAAGTTATCTCCTCAGAAGAGAAAGAATATAGCTGAAATTTTAAAAAAAAGCTGTTATTCACACAAAATAATTGAGGTTAGTGCCCGAGAGATTGATGAGAGGGAATTGAAAAAAATTACCCTGAATCGACTTGAGGAGTTAAAAATGGCCGAAATTATAGACGACCTAAAACCCGATATTATTTATATAGATGCTGCTGATGTTAATGAAGAAAGATTTGGAATCTCTATTAAAAAACTAATAAATTATAAACCAAAAGAGATTATTTCTAAACATAAAGCAGATGACATTTTTCCCATAGTTTCGGCAAGTTCAATAGTAGCTAAAGATAGAAGAGATAAATTAATTGAAGAAATTCATGAAAAGTATGGTAATTTTGGTTCTGGTTATCCTTCTGATACAAGAACGACCAAATTTCTAAGAGATTTTATAAAAAAACATAAAAAAGCTCCTAAAATCGCAAGGAAATCATGGGATACTACAAAAAGAATAATAAATGAAGAAGTATCAAATAAGAAAATAACTGAATTCCTTAAATAACTTCTTTTTTAACTATGAGTACTTTATGATTTGCAGCATATTTATGAATACTTACACTTTCTACAATATTTAGCCCTGCTTTTTCAAGAATTCTTTTTTCTTGGGCATATACATGTTCAGATTTTTTAATACTATTGATTGATTGAGATTTAATAGCAAAGATTAGCATACCATCATCTTTTAGGTAATAATTACAATTTTCTAACGCAATTTCGGCTTGCCGTGGTTGAGCAACGTCCTGATATATTAAATCTACACTAGTAAAAACATATTTAGCATAATTTTCTGGAAAGCGAGCATCAGCTAATATTGGAATAATATTTGACCTTTTAGACGAATTTTGAATTAATTGTCTCATACTTCTCTCTGCAAATTCTACACCATAAATTATTCCGGAATGTATGATATCTGAAAGGTGAGAAATAGTCGTACCCGATGATGCTCCTAAATATAAGCAACTCAAATCATCTGAAAATAAATTTGTTAAAGGATTTTCTAAAATTAAAGCCGCTATTTTACTTCTATAGGGATCCCATTCTCTATATTCTATTCCCTTATAACTAATTAATTTCTCTCCATATACTCTTTTTCCCTCAATCAAATTCTTTGTATAGAGCCTTAATCTTTCTTGAGGCCCAGAAATAAATATATTGCTATATTTAGGGTGATTCCTTATCTCTACTTTTGACATTTTTTAACAGTCTTCTCTTATTTTCTCTTTTTTGGTTTTTTTTTCTGACTCCTTACGGGTTGTGCTTTTTTAGGGGGATTTGGATATTTTACTTCAATTTCTTTTATTTTTTTATCAATTTCTTGTGACAATACATTTCCCATGAATTCACCATTAAAAAAATCTACTTTTGCAGCAAGTCCAACCTTACCTGCAACTACTCGAGAAATTTTACCTCTAATCCATGGTTTAGCAGATCTAATTTGATTCCATTGAAATATTAAACCGTGTTTCGGTCTTTTTTCTCCGGTTTTAAGAAACCGATATAATGCTTTCTCAGCTCCTAATAATTGAATTCTTGATGCTGGCATATAAGCTAATTTTTGCAACCCTCCAGCCTTAGCTATTAATTTAGCACCAATTAATGAACCAATTATAGTATTGATGTTAGGAGCATTTTCTTCCATTAAAGCTTCCAAATAATTCTCTAATTGCTGACGGTAAGTATCTAAAGAAATTATTTGTTCAGCGTAATTTTGTAGAATATTCAATTCAATACTCGCTCCCATTGACTCTAAAGCGTATTGTTCCAATGCTTTGATTTTACTTTCTTTCAAATCAAAGAATTTATCAATATTTTCAAATGTAAAATTTTCCCTTGAACCTAAAGTTGATATTAATTCAGCTAAAATGAGATTATCCTCAATAATTTTATCAGTCAATTCTGGGAAATGTAAACCATACCATTCTCTAAGATGACTTGAAAATAAACTAAGTGATTTTTTAATTACATCTAAAACAGTAATAATTTGAGTAATAATATTATCGGAATGTCCGCTTGCTTGACTAATCTTTTTCCTTGTTAATTCCTCACTAACTATTTTGTATTGTTTAAGAATTTCTTCGCTTGTTTTATTTATACCTATTTTCTTTAAATGGTCTTCTAAATTTAAGCGAAATGTTTTAAATTCTATTGATCTACTTTCAAAAAAGGTTTTAAGTCCAAATTTCTCTGAAATTAGTGATTCTAATTTTTTATTATCAAAAATAAATTCATTAAAACCAGAATTTTTTAATTCTAATAAAAAATGCTCAAATACTTTTTGAATAATATCACTATCTAGTGCAATATAAAATTCAATGACTTTCTCATAATCATCATCAAAATCAATGAAATTTAAGATGTTTCCAATCTCATCAAATGCGAAAATTCCAATTAAAGTATCTGCTATGTAAGACTTCATTTTGATATGTTAATTTAAAGTTATTTTTACATTCATTAATAATTATTATAAAACTATAATCATTATTGTTTTTTAAAAAATGCTAGAAGTAAATCTATCTGGTTTAAAATTAAAATCTCCTATTATTCTAGCCTCGGGAATTTTAGGAGTTTCTTTTTCTTCAATGAAAAGGGTGTTTGATGCTGGAGCAGGTGCGGTCACTACTAAATCTATCGGTCCAAAACCAAGAAAAGGATATAAAAATCCATCTATAATTGAAATATATCCCGGAACTTTTATGAATAGTGTTGGTCTAGGTAATCCTGGAATCAAAGAATTCATCTCTGAAATAAAAGAAATAAAAAAACATAAGATTCCATTAATCGTGAGTGTTTTTGGCAATACTAATGAAGTTTATCTAGACGTAGCAATTAAAGCTGAAAATGCAGGTGCCGATGCTATAGAAATTAATATATCTTGTCCGCATGCTGAAGTATCTTCCATAGGAATTGATAAAGGTTTAACGTTTGAAATTGTAAAATATTTAAAAGAAAAGCTTATAGTCCCTCTTTTTGTAAAATTA
>JAUWHL010000090.1 GCA_030605895.1 Promethearchaeota archaeon
ATATTACAGCTCTTCAAAGAATCATATTTGCTTTTCGTAAGTTTTCTAGTAAAAATAAAAAGGAAGCATAGCTTTGCTTACTATTATTTAAAATTGTTTTCCTGCTAAATTTGTTCTATTTTCTTAATCTAGGAGGGGGTACAAACACAGTTCTCATTCCTTCCAACAATGAAATGGCGTTTTCTGGACAGAAATGAGCACAAACGCCACACCCTATACACCATTCAGCATTTCGTTCTGCTTTATTATTATCATCCCCTTGGATTGCTTCTACAGGACATTTCTCCATACAAGTACCACATCCAACACATTTACTCTTGTCAATATAGGATAAAAAGTTAGTTGAATTTATTATAGCTGTGGTTCCCATTCTCCACCAATCAAAAATCCCACAACAACATTTACAACAATTGCAAACACTAGTCTCTTCTTTTGAGATATCAGAATGAGGATGCCAAGCTTTGTGAACTAAACCATCTTTTTCAGAAGCTTTCAATATTGTTATTGCTTCCTCTTTTGATATCATTCTTCCAAAACCTTGTTCAGTCACATATTTTGCAGATTTTCCAAAAGTAAAACAATTTTCTCTGAGTTCTGTCTGTTTACATTGATTACCTAATAAGTCTTGATGATGTCTACAAAAACAATGTCCTACGGCGATCTCATCAAACTTTTGTATTATCTCTTCAACATTTTGAGTCGTTATTACTTTTTCTTCTGGAATCTCTAATTCCTTGTTAATTGTAATCTGAATTTCTTCACCTTCTATATTTTTATCTAAAAATGGAACAGTTCTATCAAAAGGAAGCATCCTTTGAAATATTGGTAGAATCGTATCATAATTATCTTGGATAAAATCAGCTAATTCATTAAATAATTTTGCAAATAATTTAGCGATTTTTTCATTTTCCTCAGAAAATTCAATTTTTTTCATAAAGGTATACTCAAATGCCCCAACCATTACTAATGGCATTAATCTATATACCATTATACCTTTTGAGTTAGGTTGATTAAATACAAATCCAATTTTAGCTAATTTTTCAACATGAGCTATTATTTCATCTTCAGACATTTTGCTACTTAATTTTAATTGTTCCATAGTTTGAGAAGGCTTTTTTCTAAAAGCCATAATAAAATTTAATTGCTTTTCATCAATCAACAATTTCAATAGTTCAATCATGGTATTAGTTATAGGAAATGGAAAAGAACCTGCTTTTACAATCGTTCTTGCCACTTTTTTATATTTTTCTTCTGACATTTTTATCTAAATTTTAAATTAGTATTTAATTATTTGGTTAATAATTAATGTTAAAATTAAATATTATCCTAATTAGTTATTATAGAATTATAGAATTAATTAGTCTGATGGCTATGGTAAATTGTTTAATCGTGGGGCACGGTGCCAGAGAACATGTTATTGGTGAAACTCTTGTTAAGGGAGGTGCTAATTTATTTTCCTTTATGAGTTTTAAAAATGCTGGATTAGAAGATTTAAGCAAAAAAATCAAAATTCACTCTGAGTCTGATTTTAAAGAAATTATTGGTTTTTGCAAAGAGAATAAAATTGATTTTGCTGTAATTGGACCTGAAGCTCCATTAGTTGTTGGAATTGTCGATGCGCTGGAAAAAGGTGGAATTCCCTGTATTGGTCCCAAAATTGAAGCTGCTCAATTAGAGGGTTCGAAAGTTTTTACAAGAAATTTATTAGAAAAATATAAGATTAAATCAAATGTTAAGAATAAAATTTTTGAATCAATGGATGGAATTGAGAGATTTATTAAAGACATGGGGGAAGAGAATGTTGTTGTAAAACCAGAAGGTCTAACTGGAGGTAAGGGAGTTAAAGTTTATGGAGATCACCTTTCCTCAAAAGCAGATATTTTAGAATATTGTCAAGAATTGACGAATAATAATAATAGATTTCTTTTAGAAGAAAAATGTATAGGTGAAGAATTCACTTTACAAACTTTTGTTGATGGAAAAACGGTTCTCGGTTCACCCTTAGTTCAAGATCATAAAAGAGCATATGAAGATGATAAGGGTCCAAATACAGGAGGGATGGGATCTTATTCGATGGAAGATCATCTTATGCCATTTATTACTCAAAAAGACGTCAACATTGCACTTGAAGATATGAAAAAGACAGTAGCAGCCGTGAAAACAGAAACAGGTACAGAATACAAAGGTTTTTTATATGGACAATTTATGAAAACAGCAAAGGGATTAAAACTAATTGAATACAATTCTCGATTTGGTGATCCTGAAGCTATGAATGTTTTACCACTTCTCCAAGGAAACCTTGTAGATATTTGTTGGTCGATCATAAATGGGAATTTATCTCAGAATTTTGAATTTGAAAAGAAAGCAACTGTGTGCAAATATTTAGCTCCAGAAGGGTATCCTGCTAATCCTAAAAGAGATGAACAGATTATAATAAACAGAGAAGAAATTAATAAATCAGGAGCGAAATATTATTATGCATCAGTTTATCGAGAGAGTGGAAAGATATTCACTACAACTTCAAGAGCAATGGGGGTACTAGGGATTGCTGATTCGTTAGAAAAAGCAGAAAGAATAGCAGAAAAGGGAGTAACATGTATTGAGGGAAATCTATTTCATAGAAAGGATATAGGCACACTGAAATTATTACAGAAACGAATTGAGCACATGAATTCTCTTTTAATTGAATAAAAATTATTTTTTATTTTGTAATCTTTCTAATTATTCGAGTTTTATATTCTATAATCATTAAATTCTAATATTTTCTTCATAAATCTATACTTGAATGATGAATTGGTATGAAAAGAATGCAGAATTTAATGCTCTAATAAAACAATTATTTCATGATAACGATTGGCAAAAAAGGGCTGAGGCTGCTAGACTGCTTGGATTGTTGAAAGATGGTAGAGCTATTAATTTAATGTGTAAGGCTCTTAGAACAGAAAAGGATCATACGGTTATCAATAAGATTATTGAAGCCTTGGGTAGAATTGGGGATAGTAGAGCAACTTTAAGGATTGTTGAAAAATTTGAAGAAGAACAAGAGAAAACTGAGATTGACAAATTCAGGATAATATACATTATAGAGAGTTTAATAAAAATCAAAGATAAAAGAGCATTACCATATCTAGGCCTATTATTAAACTCTTCTGATGAGGATATAAAAAATCTTGCTTTAAAAGCTTTTGATGCGATTGAGCCAAATTGGAAGGAAATTGTAAAAAAAGAAAGAAAGAAATCAATTCAAGAAATTTTTAAATCTAAGAATTAATACAATTGTTCATTTGTAATATACCCTCTATATTAATTTTTTAAATAATAAATCTTTAATAAGTAGTTATTTAAGATTCTAAAATTCTCATTATTTTAAATTAATAGGTATTATTGCATAAAAGGAAATCTTCTTTGAAAAAAAAACCATTTTGTTGTTGTTGGGATTTAGAAGGGCCAATTAGTATTATTGATTTTGCAGCTGAACTTGGAAGCAAATTAAATGAAAAATCAATATTTGATTTACATAAATATAATATGAGTCAATTTTTTACTATGATTTCCAACTACGATGATTATATTATTGATATTCCGGGAGTTAAAGAATCATTAAATATTCCTGAGTATCAACCCGGAGATACTCTTAGATTAATGGCTCCTTTATATGTATCATGTTTTAAAGAAAGTGAATTAATAAATTTAGCCAAAAAGAACTTTGGATTATTGCCTGGCTGTAAAGAATTAATGAAGATTTTACATAAAGACTGGGATATATTCGTAATTTCTACAAGTTATTCACAATTTGCTTATAATGTTGCTGAAGTGTTAAATATACCAATAGATCATGTATATTGTACAGAATTAAACGTTAAGCAGTTAAAAGAAGGGTTAACAGATATAACCAATAGTATAGATATGTTGATGCAAGAGATCTTCGAAAAATATCTTACTAACAATAAAGATCTTGATTGTGTTATTGATGATTTAAATAGTTTCTTCTGGAAAGGTCAACAATCTGATTATATAAAGCTTATGAATCAAGTTAAGGTTATAGGTGGGAAAAGGAAAGAAGCCGCTATCGAAGAAATATCTAAAAGAGTAAAAATTCCACTCTCAGAAATGATCGCCTTAGGTGATTCAATTACTGACATAAATATGCTCCAGAGAATTAAGGATGAAGATGGTATTTCTGTTTCGTTTAATGGAAATAAATTCACTGTTGGTAGAGCTAATATTGCAGTGACAACTTCAAATAGTTTAGGAATATTGCCAATTTTTCAAGAGAAACATAATATAAAAGAATTTTTAGAAAAATGGGAAACTGAGTTTAAAAAGTTTCAGGATAATCCAAAAAAAATCATGGATGGGTTAATATCAGAAGAAGCAACAAATTTCTTTTCTAAATATAACTTTCTCCCTGATTTTGTTGACTTAACTAATAAATCAAAAGATCAGTTAACTAAAATAATTTTAAGACAAGAGAAAATGCGAAAAATTGTCAGAGGATGGGCAGGGTCGTTTAATTAGGTTAATCTACTTAAAAATTAATTGTTATTTTTCATTTTAGAAATTGCCTCAAACAAATTCTAAATAGGTAAAAAATAAATTCTAATTAGTACAATTTTTATATGAGAAAATGTTAGGTTTCTCTAAAATTTTGTATAATTTAAACACCATAAAGATAAATGAGGTAATTGTTAGAAATGACAAGCAATTTTAGAAATCATACTAAATTAGGTCAGATTTTCTCTGAAAATATTGATGATCTTATATTTGTTCTTAATGAAAAGTTTCAATGTGAATATAACAATTTTCAAAAGTTTACCATTAAGAAAAAGATTAATGACTATGTGCATCCACAAGATTTCAAACGAGTATCTAAACTATTAAAAGAAATTTTTAAAACAGGTTATGGATCTGAGGAAGCTCAAATTAAATATGATGGTAAACCGTTCAAATGGTTTGAAATTAAAGGAAAAAGTTTCGTCAATAGTGAAGATAACGCAAAGAAAGTATTTTTAATTTGCCGAGATATTACCAAGTTTAAAAAATTTGAATTCGATTTAAGAAAGAGTCAAGAAAGTTTCGGAGAAATTGCTGATTCTTTACCAGAGATACAATTTTGGAGACTACTTCAGTCAAGAAAAGGAATAAATGTGGTGCAACAGACAACAGAAATGTTAGAATTAGTTTTTGATAATATACCTCAACTAATTTATTGGAAAGATACAAATTTGGTTTATATGGGGTGTAACAAGAACTTTGCTCAGTTAAATAGGATAAAAGAACCTACAAGTATTATTGGAAGAAAAGATGAAGATCTTATATGGTTCAAGGGTAATTTGCACTCTTTAATAGATAAAGAACATGAAGTTATAAGAAACGATAAGCCAGAATATAATGCTATTGAATCATTAATTATTGTTGAAGATAAGCAATCTTGGTTTGAGATCAACAGAATTCCTCTACATAATTCTAAGGGTAATGTTGTTGGA
>JAUWHL010000075.1 GCA_030605895.1 Promethearchaeota archaeon
AAAAGGCCTTCAAATTTATTTTTTTTATAAAATTCTGTCCATAAAATCTTGTTATCAAATTCAGAAACAATATGTCCCAGTTTAGCCTCTAAATCTTTTGAAATTACAAGCATTTCTTTATATTCATTGTTTAAATTCGAAAAGATAGACTCATCAATTCCAATTTTTGCATTTTTTAGTTGATTCATGAATGATTCGATAATTTTTTTTCTTAACTTGAAATCTGGGAAATCAAAACTAAAATGAAATGTAAAACGGCGCCAAATTGCCGAATCTAGTTGATGTTGATGGTTAGTAGCCCCAAAAATTGCAAGTGGAACGCCTTCATAATTTATTTTATCTATAACTTGTAGAAAAGAAATTACAGCTCGCTTGATTTCTCCTACCTCATGGATATTTGATCTTTCAGAGCCAATAGCGTCGATTTCATCAAAAAATAAAATAAAAGCCCCTCGTTCTTTAGCAATTTCAGCTGCGAGTTCAACAACACCTCGAATATTTTTAATAGTATCTCCAAGTAAAGGTGATACAAGCCTATCAGATTCTACAACACATACGGGGATATCATGTTCCTTAGCAAAACCTCTTGTTAAAGAAGTTTTTCCCGTTCCAGGGGGTCCATATAGAAGCACAGTTAGATTTGGAGTTAACTTAGTATTTTTTAATTGTTCAGTAAATTCGTCGTATTTTTTTAAAGCTTCAAAAAAGTCATTTAAAATTTCTTTTTTAATTTCATTTCCTAAAATATCATCTACTGTTTCTTTAATATCTGAAGGAAAATAAACCGCACCATATTTTCCAAGTCGTTCTTTTATAACATCATCAGAAAACACAATTTTTTCTTCTTTTTCTGTTTTTGGTTTGCTCATTATATCTCAAATTTTTTGTTTTATTTCTTTTTATTTTTATCTTCAAATCTTTTACAATAATTTGCTATTTCATTAATAAACTCTTTAAGATTATCAATTTGGGATCCAATAAAATTGAAAATTTCCTTTCGATACTGAACTGAATCTCGAATTTTCATCTTATCTAATCCAAGATAATTCGGAAAACATATGAGTTTCATTAAATATGGAAGGATTTTTTCATTTGTTTGCAAATCCTTAAAAATTGCGTAGAATATGTTTTCATCAGATAATTTCCATTTTAAGATACCCATATAAATCAAGAAAGAAAAATTCATTGAAATCCAATTAATTAATTCCTTTGATAAAAAACCTCGTCTTTGAGAAGCAAAAGCTAAATAATATAATACTAAAGTTTCATTACTAAATTGTGGATAAAATCTTATAGTTCCATCAGATTGCTTATTATCACGCAAAAAATTATTTTCCAATAATAATTCAACAAAATCTTCCTGAGGAGCTAAAAAAATTCCATCAAGCAAGCGTAACCCAATACGCTCAGCGATTTTTTCTATAGCTTCTTCTTCAGGATTCGCAATTGAATCAATATATGGGAGAAATATATAATTTTTTAAGATCATTGGAAGTTCGTGATTTTCCCTTTCTGGAAATTCTCCAAAATTAGGATCTAAGTTATAAAGGGATGTTATATTGTTAATTATTTGGTATACCTTCGGAGATATACCAGGAATTTCGAAATAATCAGGACTTTCTAATTTTTCTCGATAGAATGTATGAGGCTGCAATATATGCCGTTGACATTCATAAAAATCGATAGATTCTTGGAGTAATTTATTATATATAATTTTAAAGTTTGCTCCTCTTGGTAATAATTTACTTTCAATGAATTTAACCAATTGAAATAAATAAGTATTTTCTAAATTTAATTCATCAGGATTTGTTATATGGCGCAACACATTTAAAGCATCAACAGATTCATGAAGAAAATCTAAAATATAATCTTTAATATCTATTATAGGAATATTATCTCTATATTTGATAATAAAATCTTTAATAATATCATAAACATTTGATCTATACATAGCAGAAAATTCAGAAAGTGCTCTAACTTTACGTATATTTCTTTTTTCTTCTTCTTGACGAATTTTATCTAAAACGTCGGTGTCTAATAATAAATCTGCATCTAGATTTATAAGAATTCTTCTTGTCTCTCTAAGGATAGGACGCATATGACTAATAAAAGTTAGGTATCTTGGGAGGATATCTGTCCATTTCTCTCTTTTCCTTCCTGGTTTTACAGTTCTCGTAGATTTTTTCTTATAACTCATTTTTTTTTTCTAATTTATTTCATTTTTATTGTTCATCATATCCAACTAGAACTTCAGTAAAAATATTAGAAATTTCAATAAATATAGGAATCTCAACTCGACACAGATTCCCTAGTATCCATTTGTTTACATCCTTAAGAAGAAATCTTATTTGACTATGGATCTTCTTATTAATTTCGGAATCAATTATTTTTGATAGCCATAATCCTCCTCCTATTCGATATGCAATGATTTTAATGAGAGGTTCAAATAAAGGTTCTAAAACTTGTTTCATCATCCAAGATTTTGGAATAACACTCATATTTTTCTCATTAAAATTTGGATCATTTAAAACAGGATTAGTTTCATCAATTCTTAATTTAGGCATGAAACTTAATAATAAAACTAAAGCTAAAATTGCTGAAATTCCATTAATTGTGTAAGAACCCCCAATCCTTTCAAGATCATCTCTTTTTATAGCAATATTTGCTAAAAACATACATATGAAAACGTTTCTATCAAAATCTTCTGAAACATAAGCATATCCTAGTTCTTCATCAATTATTAAATATTTTTCTTCAAGAATTTGTATGATCTCATCTGGAAATGTATAGAATACATAAATCTTTTCTTCGCTTCTTCTTATGTCTTTTTCAATCACGAGTTCTTTAGACACGAGGCCAAACATGTCAACAAGTTCTTCAAGCTGTTTTTTTACATAGTGGCGAGGTTTATTTGGATCTCCAAACATGGCAAAAAATTGATGATCAACGATATGGAAGTCATTTCTCTTGCTAAATGCCTCAACTATTCTATCAATTATTGGTCCTTGACTTCCAGATGCTATAGCTTTTGCTTTAGAAGTTACAAATCCATTTAACAGTTCATTAATTATAAAATCCTGCTCATGAGTTCTAGAGTTCAAAATTTTTTCAAAAGCTTCTGCGAAATTATTGGTATTGGGGAAAAAAGCATTTTGAATCTTATCATTAATTGATTTTAAAAATATATCTCCATTATTTTTTGGAAAATGGAGCTTCATATTGTTTAATCTTTGAATTAAAGCTTCTTTTGCCCCAGGTATGTTCTCTACATCTCTTTTTTGTAGTTCCTCTATTGCTTTTTCAAGTCCGTCTTGAAAATTTTTTAACAACTCTTTCCATGTTGTATCTTGAGCTTCTGACATGTTCTTCCTTCTACTTCTAATAAAAGTTTCTAATTAATATTCCAATTTAATTCTATTAATACATTATTTAAGGCGTTAATTAGAGATCTAATTAGTTTTTTATCATAAATATTTGGAGATTAAATACCTCTTTGAGTTTTCCACCCCATATGAGTACCATTTCCAATTTCTCTCTGCCCAAATTT
>JAUWHL010000078.1 GCA_030605895.1 Promethearchaeota archaeon
ATATTTTTGAACTTATTTTTTATAAAATTAATGAAAGCTTGTCCATCTTCCATTTTCAATTTAATATATAAGATTTCAGCCTTGCTATTGATTCCCATTTCTCTCATTTATTTCAAATATTATTGATAATTCTTTTCCAGGCATTTTCAATTTTTCGATTATTTCACGATTTATCTCATTGGATGATTTTGTACAATTTATCAGAACCGTTCTATCACAAATAAAATTGCTTTTACGAAAGACCATGTCATTTTTATCCAATAATCTTAATTCTTTATTTCCAAAACCAAAAAAGGAATCTTGGAGATTTTCTAATTTTAAAGTGATTTTTATTTTATTTCCATCTTTTATTTTTTTTTTCAAATTGCGATTTAAATCAAAACAAGCTTTTGAAGCATTGATTCCTATAATACAGTTTCCTTTCTTTGTTACACTTTTTTCCTTAGTAATTTCTATAGTTGTACTATGCGTACAGAGAATATTTTCGTGTCCATAGGCAGAAACCTTTTCTAATATCGCCATATACTTTATTCAGCTCTAAAAAATTGTAGTAAATCGTTTAAATTAGTAAAAACAGAATACTTTGATTGAAATTTAGATTTTAGAATAGGTTCTAATCCACGAATTGGATTAACAGCATTAAACTCTACAACCTCATTAAATTGATTAATATATTTCTCTGGAATTAGCACTCCACATTTATCATACTTTTTATGATTTTGAATAATAAAAGCGTTTGACTTCTTTACTGAGCTTTCATAAAGTTCATTATGCTCTTCTGAGGCTGTTATGGATTCAAATTGCCCCATCGGATATGTTTTTATTAATTCAAGTGGAATTAAACCAAAATAGAAAGAATTAAATACAATATGCAAGTCTTTGCGAGGTATTATTGCATTATTATTTATTTCTTCAAGCCAATTTTGGATTGTTGGAGAATTTTCTCCTCTAGCGTCTAACTCTGGCAAAATCATTAAAAATTTTACATCCATTGGAACCCTATAATTGTTATTAATCTTATTCTCGTATCTACTAATCAATGGTCTATAGATATTTTCATAAGAAACAAACTTTCGCCCATGTTTCTTATAAATTTTTTCATAAAGCTCAAATGTTGGATAATCTTTCTTTAAGATACGTGCTGCTTTAACTAAATTTGGGTGTGCTCTTATACGTTGCTCAACTAGATCCCATAAATTCCCCTCTCTTATTGCTTGTCTAATTGTTTTCAACTCAGAAAAAGAAAGATATAAGTTATGTTCTGCTATTAGTTTAATTCGCAATTTATCTTCGAATTTCTTCAATTCATTTGGATTAAATTTTGTACAAATTGGGCAGTGACATGGAAATTCTTCTAATTCCTCAAGATTTTTAGTACCTGTGGACAATGTAAAATACCTATTATCTTTAGCATATAAGATATATGCCGCAGAATCCATTAAATCGCAACCACATGCGACAGCTAAAGAAAAAAACTGAGGTAACCCTAAACCAAACATATGTAATGGTTTATTTGGTTTTATACTTTTTTTTACATTCAATAAAATTTGAATGGCTACGTCAAATCTGTAGTCAAGAAAAAGTTTTACTAATCCACCAATCGCATAGACACCAAAATCTAGGTTATTCATTTCATTAACACATCTTGTTAAAAGATCATGGTACTTACCTCCATGAATTGGCCCAAACCATACACAATTTTCATTGGATCTTCGTTTTATATTCTCTCTTGCCCGATCAATTGTGGCATCAACCTTATTCATTGCCATCTCATATGTGTCATCTGGTTGTAAGGGGATATCTAAGATGACGGGGAAATCGGATTCAATCTTTTCTTGGAATCCTTCTATCTCTTCAGCTTTAATCTTCATGTTAGAAGAATTATACATATATTGCTGAAATGCCCCACTATCTGTGGCAATAAGACCATCAAAATCAAGGAATTGGTGTATTTTTTTCTTTAAAACGTTTTCTTTTACTGTTTCATTTTGATAAAGGATGTATGCATTTGTAAAAACAGATTGCGCCCCAAAATTTTTAAAATCTGAAGATGGGATTAAATTTTTAAAAGGATGTACCACGGGAAAAAGATTAGGGGTAATCATCTGCTTATTATTGACTTCTAATTTTCCTATTCTTCCTAAAGCATCTACATCTAGAATTTCATATTTCATATGCTTTCCTTTAAGAATTTACCTTCATTAATTAAAAAATTCATTCAAACGATCCTCTTCAAATAGTTTTTCAAGCCAATCGACTTTTCCAATCTGGTAATTTTTACCGGCTCTATTTTCAACTGCGATTTCAATGATAGTTGTTGCTACAGTTTCAATATTTATATTTGTAGTATCGATTTCAAAAATAGGTGCTTTTATTTGTTTTTGGATAAAATAATTGACACAATTACCCAAAATTTCTGCTTGAGTGTTTTCAGTAATTTTTTTTATATCATAATTTTTTTTTTCCAATCTTTTAAATAATTCATCCGGATCACATCTTAAAATAAATACATAATCAATAAACTTTTCTGGAATTATATCTGAGAAATGACTTTCTATTATAAGGTATGGTGGATTCTCTTGTTGAATTTTTTCAATCTCTTTTAAGACATAAGGTAGGAATATTTCAAAATCTACAATATTGGTTTTTCGTTCTTTGTCATATTCAAATGAAAAATTGTCTGAAATTGCTAGCTCATTTAAAGAAATTATTTTAACATTAATTAAATTAGAGATTTCTTTTGCTACTGATGTTTTTCCACAGCCAGGTGTTCCAGAGATTATGATATTTTTCATTTCTAAATATATAATAGAGAATGATAATTAAAAAAGTGAATGAACATAATTGAAGTTAATTCATGCGGCAAATCATAGGAAGAGCACTCAAGCAAAAATGATATTAATAAATTATCTTTACATTTTAATAAAAAAAAAGTGATTTCGTTTAAATGTAGAGACAATTATCTCTACAAACAGCAATAGAAAACATAATTTTATATATTTGTAGAGATAATTTTTAATTATGGTAAATGTAATTAAAAAAAAAGTAAGAGGAAAAGAATATTATTATCTTTCTTATTCTTATCGAGAGAATAATAAGGTGAATAATATATCAAAGGCAATTGGAAAGGAACTTCCAGAATATGAAGACTTAGGTCATATTAAGGAAGAGTTTTGTTATGAAATATTC
Organism: Promethearchaeota archaeon; assembly: GCA_030605895.1. GTDB lineage: Archaea > Asgardarchaeota > Lokiarchaeia > Sigyniarchaeales > SOKP01 > Loki-b32. Next base: position 3,190 of record JAUWHL010000078.1, read on the forward strand.
CAGAAACGATGGATGCCCATAATAGAAAAAATGACTAAAAAATTTCAGGAAAGATTTAATTCATTACCAAAACCAATACAAGTAAAAGATTTAAGAACTTTTGGAGTTAGATTTACTCATAATACAAACAGAATTGAAGGATCGACCCTAACTTTACGTGAGGTTGCTTTAGTTGTTGATGAACCTAACGTTCCAATCAAGAAACCATCACATGATATAATAGAGGCAAAATCACACATGAGTGTTTATGAAGAGATGATTACATGTAAAAAAGAAATTGATTGGGAATTAATTTTAGATTGGCATGAGAAAGTTTTTGAACTAACAAAACCGGAAATTGCTGGAATTACAAGACAATATCCGGTTCAGATAAGTAGAAGTAAATATGTCCCTCCAATGGCAGGAGTAGAAGATCTCTTGGATGATCTCCTTAAATGGTATAATGAAAATAAAAATGAGTTACATCCTGTCTTTCTTGCATGTATG
>JAUWHL010000161.1 GCA_030605895.1 Promethearchaeota archaeon
GAGAAAAAATTTCAGCAATGATACCAATTAATAACTTCAATACTAGTGAAATGCTAATTATGACTACCAAGAATGGAATTATCAAAAAAACACCTTTAAAACTATTCTCAAAATTCAAAAGTACCGGAGTAAGAGCTCAAAGAATAAGGGCTGGTGATGAGTTAATAAGTGTTAAAAGACTTTCCAATGAACTCCAGGATATTTTTATAGCCACTAAATTAGGCTATGCCGTCAGATTTGATGAATCAGAATTAAGAGAATTAGGCCGTACTTCTATGGGGGTAAAAGGAGCGGAACTAAGAGAAAATGATGAAGTAATTGATAGTCTTCTTGTTAGTAACGATGAGATAATACTAACTCTCACACAAAATGCTTATGGTCAACGAACCTACGTTAAAGAATATCGTAAAACTGGTAGGTCAGCTAAAGGTGTAAAGAATATCACATTAAATAAAGTAAAAAATGATGAAGTGATAGCTGTAAGAATTGCAAAGAAAGACGATCTATTAGTGGGAACAGAACAAGGACAAGTTATACGCATACCAATAGATTCAATAAGGATAACTCATCGAAAAGCAAAAGGAGTTCGAGTAATCAAACTCTATGAAAAAGATTTCGTAGTAGCAATTGGGAAATGTGAACAAGAAACTTAAATTTATTCGGAGAAAATTATAGAATCTATCATATCATATAATGGATTTTCTCTTAGTATTGACCAATTTAGAACATCAGATTCAGGGATTTGATGCTTTTTCAGAATATTAAACCCAAAATGTCTGTTTAGTTCTACATTCGTTTCATTATTAGTGCCAAGATAACAGGATAAATTCTTTTTCTCTATAAATCATTAAATAATACAAAAAAATATATATTTAATTCATTATAATTTATATAATAAATATCATGATTATATTCTTTGTTAAAACTATAAAGATGTGATATAAATATGGGAACAGTTATGCTTAAGGAGGACACAAAAACTAAATTAATAAAAGTAGCGGCAGATTTACAGAAAAAAACAGGTTCTCGAGTCGACTTTGATAGGGCTATTTCTTACTTAATTGATCAATATTTTAATCAAGAGCAGGACTGGGAAAAATTTGAAATATTTTGTGAAACCATGGAAAATGTATCTTCTGAAGATCTACTGGGAGAATTACGAAGGGGGCGAAAGGAAGACGAAAAATAATTTAGTATCTATTGATGCAAGTTGCTTAATAGCAATCCAAGCTGACGAACCGTTAAATAAAAGATTTCAGAACCTTTTAAAGACTAAATGGAAAGGATATTGTTCAGAAATGGCAATATTAGAAACTTTTTATATCCTTTGTCGAAAATTTACCTGGAAAATCGCAAAGAAAAAGGTTAATGCCTTAAAAGAAAGCCATATTATTCAGATTGAACCTATAAATAATTTAATAAATAGAGCCTCGCAATTAAAATGTCAGAGACCTATTGCGATTGCTGATTGTTTAACAATTGCATTAGCCGAATCGATTAATGGAAAAGCAATTTTTTATCATAAAGAGAAAGAACTTGAAAAAGCAATGGAAAATGAATTGTTTGATGTCGAACTCATTTTTTTTGATGAATTTGTTAACGAGAATTCCTAAATATATTAGTAATAAAAATCTTTATGAAAATGATTCTGTAGTAGCAATAGGGAAATGTGAACAAGAAACTTAAAATATTTAATTCTTGCTTTTCAAGTATGGAATAAGACAAAGAAAGACCAGCACCTCTTTTCCTATATTGTCCATCCCATGCTTTTCATTTGAGGGAATATATACAAAATCTCCTTGATTTGCAATTTCAGCCTCCCCTTTATCATTATAAAATTTCCCAGTTCCAGATAACACATAAATCTCATGTTCTTCAGGATGATTATGAAGATGTACACTTAAACTCGGTTTAATTTCAACGCGTCTCATTGCAAAATTCTTAGCCCCTAACTTTTCATCGATTAACCATCTAATATAAATACCATTTACTTTTGTACCATCGGCTAGAACTGCTTCTTGTGCATCCACGTCCTTATAATTCTTTTTTAACATAAATAAATAAAATTTCTCAATCTATTAAAATTATAGTTCAAAAAAATAATGATCATATCATCATATCAAAATAAAAATGAT
>JAUWHL010000192.1 GCA_030605895.1 Promethearchaeota archaeon
TTTCCAAGCAACAATTAACCCGTGTAGCGAATAAAATATTGTTTTGGAACTAAATGTGACTGAATCTAATATATTCTAGATGCATAATTAATATTATATTAAATTATATAAATGTTTCGCTCAAGATGTGATGGTATATAGATAAGAAAATTCATTTTTTATGAGATTTAATGGTCAAAGAAAAAAAGGAAGAAATGTATTGAAACCAAATAAGATTCCTCCTGCAATACCAGAAATTAGAAATATCATAGTTCTCCTTGGATTATTAATTATACGGTTGTTATTAATAAGATACCAGAGACTTAATAATATATCCAATATCGAAGTCAATGAAATATATGAAAAACAATAATAAATCGTCTTTTCATGTGGAAATTGAGAGGCACTAATATCCATTATCCCATTCAGATAAAAAGGATCTATTCCACTAAATGTAATAAAATTATATATTAAGCGATCAGGTAAAGGTTCTAATATAATCAGCAGAAAATAGGTGAGATAATCAAATAAAATTCCAAAACCTAAAACAACATAACAACAACCTAAAATTAATCGGGATTTCATCAAATAATCCTCTTTGTCTTCCGTGCTAGCTGATCTAGATTGGCTATAAACCCCCCTTAATTTTAATAACGTAAATATTCCAATGATTAATATTATAAAAACAAAAATATATTTCAAGTATCCACAAAAAATTAAGAAAAAATTGTTAAAAGCAATACACCAGTTTTCCAAACCTCCAATTATATCTTTGAACACAGTTTCTGCTAACAGAAAATTCTTATTAATTTGTCCAAAAAGAACCATAACACAATATTATTCAATATTGCGTATTTAAAGTCTACAAAATCTTTGAAGCTTGTTTAAGTAATTTTTTCACACTCTTGATTTATAACTTTCATTGTAGCATTAAAGTCTGCCCACCAATCTTGTCCCTGCTGACTCACCAAAATTGGATCAAGTTTACGAGTGTCTAAACATCTAATTTCTTCTTTATGGGCTTTTATTTTACTTTTCCATATCTGTGAAATAATATTTGTTAAATTAATTTTCACTTTTTTAATTAATTATTCATATGGAACTGAAACATCTTCAGTTTTTTGTAGTTTTTGAAGCTGATCAAATTTTACCTTTTCTTTAGCTCTGTTCAAATCTCCGCAACTAATTTTAATCGAAAAGGGCTCCTCTTTCCCGTATTTACAAAACTGCTGAATATCACACAAAGAGCAATAACTCTCAAAACTAATTGTGTAATCCTCAAGCCCTACAATAGAGTAATTTAAAATTTTTGGCATTTTTCTTCTTATGTTAATTAATTATAAAATTCATCTTTTTACCTATTATATTTTAACTTATTTGAATTTTTATCATAGAATAGATTTTTCAAATTATCTGCTAATTTTAACCAATTATAAAATCAGTTCAATATACTTTTTGTTTTCTTTAAATAATTAGTATCTAACCATAAAATATATTATGTTTAAGTCAAAAAACCTTGAATCTAAATCTTATTTTAATGTAAACTACGTCTCATATGTATTTATTTATTTAGTTTATTCATCCATTTTTGTCTTTCTTAATAATTATTTTCCAATTCTTTTCTTTGATGTATTAGATATTAATCGGATTATACTTGCGTTTATCCAATTTCTTGCTTATTCTATTTTATTGTTACGTCCTGCTTTTGCGGCAATAACAGATAAATATAGAATTAACGGTTATCAACGGAAATATTATATTATATTTTCAGGTTATTTATTAGTGGTTATCTACATCTTTATGGGATTCACTTTTACCAATATTTTAATATTTGGAGTTTTTTTATTTTTAGTTTTTCTCTCGAGTACTATGTTAGATGTGTCTACAAAATCATTGATTATTGATATTTCACCAACTAATGTAAATAAGAAACGTGCTTTTTTTTTCATAACGGTTGGTGATTCTTTAGGAAGAGTTTTCCCTTTTTTTCTATATTTCCTATTCATAAATGATATTTATTCAATTAATTCTTGGACAATTCTTTTTGTTTGTAGTTATGTGTTTGTATTGCCCCTACTAGGATTCTTACCCTTTATTAATGAGAAAATTCAAAAAGAATCTCAAATAATCCAAAATTTGGAAAGCTCAACATGTGATAACCCAAAAAATCAGAATCCTTATCCAAATTCTAAAATTTTGTTTATTTTACTTTGCTTATTTGTATTTTTTGCTTTCAGTGATGTAATCTTTATCTATCCTTTTTTCCCATACGTGTTAACTAAATTTGGAATCAATAATTTCAATCTTTTTAATTTCTTACTAATATTTTACTTCCTTTTAAGTATTTTAACCACTTCAATTGGAACTTTCTTAATAAAAAAAACTAAACCTAAAAAAATGATTTTAATTTTAATTCCCGTGATTGGAATTGTTTATATCTTATATACAACTGTGAATTTTACACTGTTTATTTTTCTGTATTTTATAGGAAGTGCCTTATCAGTTATTACAAATCTTAATATTTCCGTGTTTATCATGAAATTTAAGAAAGGAGACAGGACAATATATTTTCATTTAATCGCAACATTCAAGAATTTAGCTTTCTTCATTTTTATTCCAATGGGAACGTTGCTTTCTAGTATCATCACTACAGAATCCCTTTTTATTATTGGAGCTGTATTACTTAATCTTTCTCTAATTCCATTAATTCTTATTAAAAATTGATTAAAATTTTAAAAGATTTGAAAAACCCCTTTTAATATTTCATGATTTTGAACTTTCTAATTTTATAATAGATAAAAAATAGAAATTGTACTTTCCCCTGAATTTATAAAAATATCTTAAATTTGAGGTAATCTTTGTATAAAAAATCCCCGATTTTTGGTTGCTCCTTATGTGGAGTTTAAATAAATAAATCTTAATTTTTTATTAACCGAGTGAAAAATTCGGAAAAATTTCCACCCGTTATGCTTAAATAATTAATCAAATCAAATTTAGGGATTGTAAGATGCCAGGTCAAGGACCCGTCCAACCATCTGCATAGTTCCACTATGTAGAATATATTTTTTTTCCCTCCTTTTTTTATTAGAAATAATACCTAATAGAATTTACGGTTCTCATTAATTTAAAAATATGAAGAAAAATTATTAGGGGCTTTTTTAATTAAAAAATATTAAAAAGCAGCTTACCAAATAATTCTAAAATCTCTATGCTTTAATCCAAGGGATTTCTCTATTTTATCCCTTTGGGATTAGATCAGGATAAATCTTATTAAACTTACCATCAAATAACTTATGGTTTATCCAGATCTTATCTTTATTATTCCAACTTAAATTCTTTAAAGGGTTGTATGATTTCAAAAAATCTAACCCACCATAAATTGATTTAAGTAAATTTTTTCCATCAACTAAATCATTCAATATTACATAATGTTTAATCCCTAAATATTCAAATATTAGATCAAATAATTTCTCAAATTCATCAAGTTGACAATCTGGAAGATGAAGCTTAATCATTAATCCATTTTCAAATTTAATTTCTTCAGGGAACCCATGAATGTAATATTCTCCTTCAATCTCATAGATAAATCCGATATTAAAAAAGCTAAAAATATTCAGTAATTTTTCATTTTGTTCTTTTTTTACATCAGGTAAAATAATATAAATTTTTTTGATTAGATCCAAATTTTTTGGGGATATGTAAGGAAATATCAAATTTTTCTCAAGTAGTTCAAGAATATCATGTACTATATTATATCTTGTTGCTAAATACGATTTTATGTCACTAGATTTCCAGCTATATAACTTAATTAACGCTTTATATTCTGTGGAATCTGGTGTAAAATAATCTGAGACAATTAAATCCCCAACATTGATTTCTTTTAGTTTAGGAGCAGGAATATAATAACTTGGATCAAACAACACTTTTTGAAGATACACTCTAAACCTATTAAAATCTAAGTCCCATCCAAACACATTAAGATTATGTTCAAAATGAAAAAGCTGATATACTTTCTTAATGAAGAATACACAATATTCCCGGATTACTTTTTTTGACTTGGTTAACCAATTTAATAATTTATCATTTGGATTGCGATATGGCCATATGAAATTTATTAAAAAAGGAAAAGAGTCTTCTAATATTGCGGGATATTTAATTTTCTGAAATGAACTATGCAGGAAATGTTTAAAATCGATCTCATCTAAATTTATTGGATAAAAGTAGATAAAATATTGTCCAAATCCAAAACTCTGAAATACAGGATAAAATTTTATAGCATCAATATAATTGTGATAGAAGTATTCTTTTTTTACACCTTTAAAAGAATCTACATTTTTTATACTTTCTTTTAAATTGTTATGAAAGATAAATAAGCGATTCATATTTTTTAAGTTGAAATCGATATGTTCTTTTGAAATTCGATTCTCAATGTGAGAGATTAAATGAGAAATGTTAAGTTTTTCCCAATAATGTTGTTTAGTATTACTAGGTAATTTTTTAATAGGTTTACACTCCACATCAAATATTTTTTTTATATAAAGATAAAACTGTTCAAATAAATCTTTGGTATAGAAAAATTCTTCCTGTTCTAAATCATAAAAATCTTTTAATGAAAAAGTTGGATTAAAGAAGCTAGAATAATAAATCTTTAGAAAGATAATTTTATTTGCAAAGACTTTATGGATTATTGAGATTAAAATTTGGGTCTCCTTACTATTTAAATATGGAGATTGAAGTTGGACATGAATATATTTTTCATTAGTCTTATAATCTGACAATTTTGTAACTAAGACTTGTGGGAAGAACCATTTTATATTATCAATCGCATCTCTAGAATATAATGTATCTTTCAGGATAGATGTGATAAAAATTTTTAATTTAGGAATTGAGAGAGTATTTAGTAAAATAGGCTTAATTATTGGTGGATCGTTATCTAAATAGTTTTCGAATTTTTCATCTATCAATTTAAAAGTGATTTCTTTAGTTTTATACCGTTCATATTCACGTCTTAGCTTTTGTTCTTTTGTATAATATATTTTTTGAATTATACTTTCATCAATAATGATAGATTTGATCTTCTCCAGAGAATATATCTTGAGATTATGAATTGAATTAAATAGATTACTGATTTTATTGTATTCCTCAATTTTTTCTTCACTAGCATCAATTG
>JAUWHL010000069.1 GCA_030605895.1 Promethearchaeota archaeon
AATTATACCTAACTAAAGGTCCAAAGAAATCTATTCCTTTATTGGATAAGAATTTTCTAAGGTTTTCATTATCTAAAAGATTCATTCTTCTGGAACTTCTCTTGAGTTCTTCTTTAAGTAGTTTCAATTCTTCAGCAGTAGGTTTTTCGTAATTTGAATCCATATGAATAAATTGTGCTCGATAGAATTTGAATTTTATAAGTTATGAAATGCTTCAAAATCAGCAAATTTTTCTTTTCACTAATAGCAGTTTCTCAGAATTACTGGAAAAAACGGCTATACTTAAAAGATTATATTTGTTTATTTTAATTTTTATATACCTATCTCTATATGAAATATATTTTAATTTACAGAAAAAGATTTCTAATGATTTGTGAAATAATAACCTTTCAACATATAGAATTTAATATCATTCTTTCTTACTTATTAAACGATGAAAGAGTTAACTGATACAGAAATCCAGTGGCTCGAAGCATTTGCCAAAAAGCATGAATTTTTCGCATCCTTCCTGCTCCATTACAAACTAAAACACCGTTTATCTAATAATCAATATTATTGGCTACGTCTCTACATTAATCAAGCTGAAGAACATAGCGATACTCTATTAACTACCGAGGAAATAACATTTCTGGAAGAAAAATCTCAAAATAATGAAAATTTGCGAGAACTGCTGGAAATTTATAAAGATACAGGATATCTGGAAAATCTGAAATATCAAGAATTATCAAGCTTGAAAACTAAGATTATGGGAGAAACGGGAGAAGTTAGGCAAAAAGCCAACACTTTTAAGCATAAAGTCGTTAAAATACCTTGCCCCCATTGTAATTTTCTATATTCCCCCCAAATTTCGCACTGTTCCAAATGTGGTGAACCTTTACCTAAGTTAGACAAATTTGATGAGTATGGTAAGGTTTCAGATATACTTAATGTGGATTATACAGAAAGAAATATAATTTTTGCCCTCGAAAAGTTAATCGATAAATCTATCCCCCTAAAGGAGAAGTTTGACACTAATTCAATATGTTACGTTAAAGAGGGGGATGATATTACTGGTCTGAGTATTTTCAATTGTGGATTAAACACCTTTCCAAGCGAAATTCTAAGGCTTAAATCTCTTTAAAATTTGGCGCTTAGGAGAAACAACCTCAATGATTTACCAAAAAATATTGGGTTCCTTTCCAACCTCGAATGGCTGGACTTACGTATAAATAAACTCGAGCGGCTGCCAAACGCAATAGGGCTCCTTTATAAATTGAAATATTTAAATCTCAGCTCAAACAATTTGACGATGATTCCGGATTCAATTGGAGACTTGCTGACGCTGAAAAAACTAAATCTGAGTAATAATAAGTTAAGAAATGTACCCGAATGCATTGAAAACTTGACTTGTCTTGAATTCATCAATTTAAAAGCAAATTTCTGGATTGAAATCCCAGATAGCATAGTAAAATTAAAAGAACAAGGTCTTAAAATTATTCTATAATTGTAAAAAAACTCTTTATTTAGGCGCCAGTTCGATTATATCATTAAAATCTAAACTTTACATAAAATGTAAATAGGAATACCTTAAAGTTAACATCCTTTATCCTTTATTTCTTTAATCTTTCTGGTGAATATGTCATCTATAGCTTCCCCGGCATGAGACCCTATTATACTTAGGAGAGATTATTCAATGATATTCAAATTTTTAGTACTTGACTCATTTTTTTACCAAAATTAGAAATTAAAAAAATAAAAAATTATTATTTTGGTTTTTTAAGATAATTTAACAAACGACAAATTGCTGTATTATAAACATATACTAAATTTCTTCTTATAAATGAATCTGTGTGTGTATCCATTATAATTCCTGCCATAGAACAGTAAAGAAAGGTTTTCCCATCCTTTTCTTTGATTTGAAGAAGATCCAATTTACCAGAACTGATTATATCTACAAGTATATCATCTATATTAAATTCAAATGTCCTATTATAATCAAAGAAGTATAGTTTTCTATTTTCATAATTATAAGTTAAAATACCCGTATAGTATTTTCCAGATTGACTAGCAACTTCGCTCCACCAGCTTTTTCCCCACTTATCTCCCATTACTAATTTTCCTTTATCATAAATCATTTTTTTTTACCTTTTTTGTTAGATGTTTATTTTCAATTCTAAATTAATTTCCTAAGTTTAAGAATTTGTAAAAAATTTACCGGATTTTCTAAATATTTTGAATGTAATCCTTCTATTTCTTTTTTTTATTTAAAATTAACTTTATCGTAAAAATTTTTATATACAAATTATAATATTTATATATTAATCAAGAAGAGTGAAAATTCAGAACTAAAATTTTTTAAGGGGAGAAAAAATTTCAGAACGAATAAAAAAAACATGGTTTGGTAAAATAATCCAGAAAATTTTTCCAGATAAAGAATATCAGGCTTATGTTAACGCTCAAGAAAGGAAATTGACTGATCAATTAATAAAACAGAAGATACAAGATTTATTATTGGGAGGAAAAGAAGACTTATTTAAACTTGTTCAACATTATTTTAAAAGCGGTAATAAGGGAAAAGCAGAATTTACAGATTCTATATGTATCGAATTAGATTTATTTAGAAATACCGTAAAAAATTCAGAATATGGCTTTCATCCAAAAAGTCAGTCTTTAACAGAGGATCTAAAAGAAGATTATTCAGATATTATTAAAGCAGACGCATTGATGATTTATTACGCTGATGAGATTTCAAAAAAAACAAGAGGTTTACAATTAAGAGCAATATCTGGGGATGAAATCCAACCTGAGATATTGAGTATCCTTAATTACTTAAAAATTTTAAAAGACATTTTCCAAAAAAGAAAAGATTATATTAGTGGGATATCACAAATATTAGAAATTAAGGAGCCTAAGAAATAGGAGGATGAAAATTATGGTTGATGAAAAAAAGAAAGTAAAAAGTCAAACGATCACACAAGAAATGATTGATGACTCATTTGGGAAAGCTCTTGGATTAGGTGAAGAAGATTCTGATACTCTAGAATGGATTCCTGCTTATTTTTGTGAAATATCAGTTCTAAAAAGTGAACGCTCTCAAGTGTTTGTAAATCAAGTTTCTGAAGCAATTTTTAAGAAAAGGTTAATTCGCAAGGATAAATTCCTTGAATACAAATTTACTCCTGTAAGGTATTCACTTTCAGATATTCGTTCAGGAACTTTAAAGGGTAGGATGCAAAAAGAGATAAGGGCTGGTGGATTTGAATGTAAATTACCCAATGAACACGTTCGTTTTGGTGGAAAAAAAATTACAGATCCAGAAACAGGAGAGACAATTTTTACCCAAGGTTGTATGGGAAGAATTATTGCGGAAAAGATTCCACGAGTTATGTATCACTTTAACAAAAAACCAACTATTAAATATATCTTAGTCCGTGAACATGAACGTGTTCTTTTTATGAGAGATGGAAGGATTGAAACAGTCTTAGATGCAGGAAAACATGATATAGTGAGTCGAACGATGGAATTTGATAATATTGAACTCCACTATGTAGATGTTGGAAATATTCAAACAAAGTGGGGTACAACAACAATGCTAACGGATGGTAAAGGCACAATGATTGCCACTCAAGTTAGATTAAGACTTAACGGAAGTTTGATTATTCGAATTATCAATCTGAATAATTTCTTAGCTAATATAGTAAAAAGCCAAGCGGAATATTATGAAGGCAATATCCAACAATATATTAAAGACAAACTAATTCAGATAATTAATTCTGAAATGTCTCAAGCTGAACCAATTTCGATTTACCAAGATGCAGAAAAAGTAATGTTAGCTGTTAAAGTAAAAGCAAAAGAATTTATGCAAGATGCAGGTGTGGAAATTGTCGATTTATCTGTTGCTTCTTGCAAATTCGAGGATGATGTCGAGGAAACGTTTAAGAAGCGATTAGAAAAGATAAAGGTTGAAGGGGCAACAGCAGATGCTGATATGGAACGAAAATTGCAAGAAATAAAGAGATTAAAAGAAATGGGTATTGATATTGCAAGTTATGTCTCAAAAGAACAAGACATTAAGATTGCTGGTGCTGGTGGTATTTCTGAAAAAGAGAAGATTGAGAAAGAGATAAAACAATTACAAGAAAAACTAGAAGAACTAAATGAAAAATTAGATGAAGGAAAGATATCTGAAACCATTTGGGAAAAGCGAGTTGATCGTATTGAGAAAAACATAAAAGAGCTTAAAAACAATCTTTGAGTGTTAATAAAACTAAAATTAATTTATATTTTTAATCGAAATTAATATAATATCTAAAGGGTGTATGAAAAGATGGGAACTTGGGTAACGTGTCCTAATTGTATCAAAAATTTGCCTAAAAAATATCAAAATAAAAAGGAAAGAAAAGAAATCCATCAAGCAACATGCGATGAGTGTAAAAATAAGGTTGCAAGGAAACATTATGAAGTTGGTGTTAAAAGAGGAATTTGGTTAAAGAAATGGAAAAAAGCAAGTGAATCCTTTATAAAAGCAGGAAAAGAGTTTCAAAATATTAACGAGGACGAAAGTCAGTTACAGTCAGAAATAATGGGATTGTTGTCTGAACTTTATAACGAAAAAAATAAAGTTGTAGCAGAAAAGGTTTTCCAAAAAATAATTTCTGGTCGCTATGATAGGTTTATAGGTCAAAATTTTAAAATTCAGGGGTTCATAGAATTTGATCCACTGTATTATGAAGCGAAAGCGTGGAATGAATACTTTAAAATAGATTCTATAGAGAATATTTATGATAAAACTTCTCAGATGAAAGCCACTTCTCATGAATTTTTTAATATAGGATATAGCCTCTTGTTTTTTTCAACTCACATTTTAAATAAAAATATAACAAATGTGGAATTTGCTTTAGATCTAGAAGCTGAATCTGAAGTAGATCTAGGAGAATTTTATGCATCCCGTGGGGATATTGATTACGCATCAGTTCATTTAAGTAATGCAGTAAGTGTTTATATCAGTCTTGAACAAAAAGAAAAAGCTAAAGAATTAAAGATGACACGACAATCCTTAAGGATGGAAACGGCATGTTGGATTTGTGGGGCAAGAAGTAAAGGGCATACAAAAACTTTTAACTATAAATTTACTGGTCTTGCTGAAGATTATTATAATAAGACTTTATCCTTATTAAAACAAAGACAAGAGCGAAATCCCACGTTTTTTAACAATACAATATATACAACAAGAGAACCAATAAAAGTAATACAAAATCAAGATGTAAAAAATAAGGATGGAAAGCGAGGAATTTATCTTTCAACATGCATAACATGTCAGGGGTTAGTTGATGAATTAGCTCAAGATATTGTCGACAAGGCATTAATTCCTGTTTGGGAAGCCATCAATTCTCTTAAGAGTGAAGTAAATAATATATATATTCTGATAAATAATCTCAAATCTCAAATTGATAGTATATTCAAAGCTTTAAAATGAAAATAATTAAAATCAAAAGAGGTAAAAAAATTGGAGACAAAATCGTATGATTGTAGAACATGTGGGGAAGTTATAAATTTTGGTGGCGAAACACTTGCTATTTGTCAAATTTGTGGTACTGAAAATGAGCTTGTGAATCAACAAGTACTAAATGAAGAAGCAGTAAAAGAGTTGGAACATACTTTCGGTTCAAAATTAGATGAACTTGAACGTAGATTCCAAATATCTGGAGATGTTGAAGCTCGAAATTACCTTTTTAAGAGGGATCAACAACCACGGCTAGATATACATTTTGAAAGTTTGACTGAAAAATATGACGAATATTTCCGTCGTCCTATATTTCAAATAAATATATTAAAAAAATGTAACCCCTTATTTAATACTAAAAAAGTTTTTAAAATAGAAACTAAAAAAGGATATTCTGAAGAATTTACTCATGAATTGATCCAGTTTGGTAAAAGACAGCTTAATCATCCAATCATGGAATTTTTAGCTGCGAAAGAGGATACAAAAAATCATATTAAAATATTAAAGCACCATTCAATTTTTCTCTCAAATCTATTTAATATTCGTGGTATGGCATTAGAAATAAGCCAAAGCTCTCTTGGTTACGTTGAGAATTTAATAAACTGTGCTATAACCAATTGTCAAGAATTAACAAATTTATATGCAGAAGTTAGTAAACCAGATAGCATTAAATTTCAAGCGTGGGAAAAAAGATTAAAATTTAACTTAAATATTGTTAAAATTTTGCGAGCATGCATTAATGGGCAATATTCTCAAATTGAAGGAGATTTTGATAATTATATTAATTTTATTGATAAAGTAACACAAAATTATAGAGATAAAAATAATCAAGATGAAGATCTCTATCCACTGTTTTTTATAATGATTGTGAATGAAGGATTTAACATGGATAAAAAAATATTACAATTTTTGCAAAAAATCGTTGAATTGTTAATTAAAAATAATATTCAAATAGATTTTCTAACGTTCTTAGCTCAGCTTGAATCATTGTTTGATATTGCAAACTCTCCTTTCAACGAAGCTAAATTACCTTCAACAGAATGGGATCCTAATTGGATCAACACTGTAGAAGAACCTTTTGAAAGATTATTTCAAATATTAGATAACTTAGCTAAAAACTTAAAAATAGCTCAAGGAAAAGAGTCTGTTTTTGTTCTAGATGTTGACAATGAACTTTTTGATGTCTGGGAGACCAATCAAATAATTGATGGGAAAAATTTACCAATCGCACATTTTAGCATGAAAAATAGTTTCCAAATAAAACATAAAGTACCTATATATATTCCAATAGCTATAATGAGTACATATGCAATTCTTAAAACAGGTTTCATTAGAAAAGGTGGAGATGAATTTGAATCTTTTTTATTAGTTAATCCCTTTTTCAGATTTGACGAAATAGTAAATAAATATGGTTATGCGAAAGCTTTTGGATATATCGATATTGCTGAGTCGCTGAAAGAAAAAAATCCGTTGAAAAATCAGTTATCTAACTTAGAAAACCTTATTGAATCTGGTTCAAAGACTCTGTTAGAATCTTCCAGAATCGTTTTACCTATATTGGTAACTCAAAAAGAAATTG
>JAUWHL010000173.1 GCA_030605895.1 Promethearchaeota archaeon
AACTTTTCTTATTTCATCAACTAATATCTCTGCAGCCGTTCCTGGAATTGAATCTAATCCAGCTTTTTTTAACTCTCTAAGAGTGTCTTCTATCGAATTTTCAAATAATTTAGAAATATAAAATATTTCCTGTGGAGAAAATGCATGTATATGTATCCTTGGATCCACCTTTTTAACAATTTTAAGAACATCTAAATAAAATTGAAACTTTAAATCAGGATTTATACCACCTTGAATACAAACCTCCGTACATCCAGCATTCTTAGCTTCGATTACTTTTTTTCTAATTTGATCATTAGTAAGAAAGAAAGCATCAGGATCTGTTTTTGGTAAACTGAAGGAACAAAATTTACACCTTTGATAGCAAATATTTGTAAAATTTATATTTCTATTTATGACAAAAGTTACAACATTTTGCTTTTTTTCAAAACAGACCTGATCAGCTACATATTGTAAAGCAAAAAATTCTTTTCCCTTAGCCTTTAATAACTCTAATGCTTCTTCTGAGCTTAAATCCTCTGAATTTAATGCTTTTTGTAAAATTGTTTTTATATTTGATTCAATATGTTCTAAAAACTGAGAATTAGTCATCTAAATTTATATTATCAATTATTTTTTTAATATTTTCTGAACAAAATCCTTCTTTATGTATAAAAGTATTATATATGGGGAGTCTTTCTTTGAGCCTATATCCTTTATCTTCACAAATTTTATTCAAATCATCAATTTGAGGCCATTTATTTTCAGGATTTATATAATCAAATGTAAACGGAGAAATGCCTCCAAAATCATCAATTCCCATATCGATAAAATGCTTTTCAAAACCAGTTATAAGATTCGGTGGAACTTGAATAGCAATTTCATTTTCCAAAATAATTCGAGCTATTCCAGTTATTCTGAGAATATCTTCAATAGCAATAGAATTTTTAGGTTTATATGGAATTCCTTCTTTTTTTACAAAATTCTGAATTATGACTTCTTGAATATGTCCATATTTTTTATGTATATTTTTGATTAAATGTAAATCTTTTATAATATCTTCAATATTTTCTCCAATACCTACTAACAAGCCAGTAGTAAAGGGAATTTTTAATTTTCCAGCATTTCTAATATGTTGTAATCGTTTTTTTGGCATTTTTCCAGGAGAATGTTCATGTACCTCTCCTTTTTTAAAAAGTTTCATGCTAGTACTTTCGAGCATCAATCCCATACTCGCATTATATCTTTTTAATTCCTTCATTTCATCATAAGTTAAAAATCCTAAATTTATATGAGGTAAAATATTCAAATCAAGTAAATTTGTACAAATGTTTTTTACAAACTCTATAAAATATGAAAAATTTCTTTTTTCTAAATCTTTTTTGACCTCTAAAAAGCTTCCAGGACGTTCTCCAGACATAATTAGGGCTTCTTTACAATTAAATTGAAGAGCTTTTTGAATAAATGTTTCTATTTGCTCATTACTTATCAATACTAAATTATCTAAATCATTTTGCTTAGGGATTTTATAGTTATAAAAACAATATCCACACTGATTAACACAATAATTTGAAAGAGAAAGTGTAAAATTTTTGGAATAGGTAATTACATTGCGTTCTTCCTCAGATAATTGAGCTTTTATATCTTTTACCTTTTCTCTTAATTTCTTAATATTCAAGGCTTTTAACTGCTTGATTTTGTTTTCACTCATCACTTCTTCCTTTTATAACTTAAGGTAATGTAATAAGTTCTAATTTTCACATCAAAAAGGTCAAATCTAGGAGCATTCCCTATCTTTTCAAATCCAATTCCTTCTACTAGGCTAGTTGCTTCCTTTCCACCTACAATCCAAGGTGCTATAGTTAACCTTATTTCATCAATTAAATTCTTTTCTATAAAACTCCAGTTCAAGGTACCACCACCTTCTAGTAGTATAGAATTTATTCCAAAATCTTTTAAGATCGATAAAAGCTTTATTATATTAACACGTTTACCATCTCCCACTTGTATGATCTTAACACCTTTATCTTTATACATTTTTAATTTATTCAATGGAACGTTTTCAGTCGTACAAATAATAGTAGGATAAATTTCTTGTTGAAAAGTAATGACATTGGATTCTAATGGTATCGTCAAATTGCTGTCTAAAATAATTCTATAGTATCCCTTATGATTATAATATTTAATATGCAATTTTGGATTGTCTTTTAAAATTGTCCCCTTCCCAACCATTATCGCATCGACTTGAGTTCGGAGTTCATGAACCTCTTTCCAGTCATCTTTATCTGATAATTCTGAATCCCCCTTAATAGTGGCAATTTTACCATCGATAGTCATTGCAGCGCTTAAAATGACATATGGATTGTTAATTTCTTTCAAATACTACAACTCCTTTAATATAAGTCTTTATTATATTTTCTGATTTTGTTCTTTGAGTAATTATATCATATATATTATTAGAATTTAATTTAGAAGAAAACAGATTTGGATAACCAAGATCGATTAAAAAAAGATCAGCAAATTTCCCTTTTGAAATTGAGCCAAACTCGTGTTCAAGATTAAAGTTTTTTGCAGCATTAACAGTTACCATTATCAATAAATCTTTAGAAGTAAGCTGAAATTCTTTATTATATCTGCATAGTACTCTCGAAATTCGATAAAAGTATCGTATCTCTTCAAATAGATCAGTATTATTTACCATTAAATTATCAGTTCCTAATGATACTGGAATTTTAAACTTTAAAATTTCGTTAATAGGGGGAAAACCAGTTCCAAAGTATCCATTACAACGAGGACATAAAACAAGAGATATATTATTTTCAATCATTTTCTCTAAATCTTTCTTAATAAATTTTGTTCCATGGATGAAGACATCAACAATATTATCATTAAATATGTTATTTATTAAATTATCACTACGAATACTTTCAGCACAATGACAGGCAATGATTTTTTTAAATTTCTGTTTAGCAGATAAAACGAATTTTTTATTTGATGAAGATATTTGGTTATAACTAGATAATCCAACTCCATCTGCTAAATCAAAAATAGAATCTATTTCACTCTCATCCATAAATCGTCCTAAGACTAAATAATTAATTGAACTATCTGTAAGTGCTTTTTTTAGAAGATTTACACCATTGATACCTCCCTCTCTAAAATCAACAAAAAACGTAATCCCATTAGAAAGCATTTCTAAAACTGCATTTTGAATTCCTTTAATTTTAATGTCTTCAGGGGTTTGTCTTAATAATTTATGTTTAAGTCCGAACGGTGGGGCAACTATCTCTTCTAATTCTTTATTAAAACCTAATTCTTTAGCAAAATTATCCCCAATATGAATATGTGAGTTTATAAAACCTGGGATCATTAAAAAGGTCTGACGATTTGGTGAAATTTCTAAATTTTTACTTATAGCATCATAAAAGAGATCTATAATTCTTCCATTTTGATCAATTTCTAATTTAACATTCTGCTTTAAATCTAAGTTCTCTCCAATTAAAGCATATTTGCTGAATAAGTATTTATTTGCCATTAATTCATAAACAATGTAAATTATTTTAAATATTTCTAATCCTTTTAAAGATTAGAATAGAAAAAAATAATTATTTGATTCAGGTGATTCAAAGTTCATAAATTTAAAATGGATCTACAAGATTCCGGCTCAGCAATAGACATTGCGATTGATAAAGTTGGAATTGTTGAATTAGAGAAAAAAGTTGAAATCGTTCAAGAAAATAAAAAATATTCTTTTTACCCTAAGATCTCTGCATTAATTGACCTTCCCGCTCAACAACGAGGAATACATATGTCGCGGACTTCTGAAACTATAGAAGAGGTTATAAATGAAGTTATTTACAAACCGACCCCTACAATTGAATTAGTAGGTGATAGAATTGTTAAAAAACTGTTAGAACGACATCCATATACCTCAAAAGCGGAAGTAAAATTAGAAGGAAAAATTATTGTCCAAGTTAGAGAAAATAATTCTAGAAATATCCAAAAATCTTATGATATCAGTTCTTTTGTAAGAGCTAAAAGAGACGAAGCGGGAACGGTCGATTTTAATTATTTTGTGGGTGCAAGTGCAGTTGGGATAACTGTATGTCCATGTGCTAAAGAAATGTCTCAAGAATATGCTGAAGAAATTATTAAAACAAGAAAAGATATTAAAGTCACCGAAGAAGATCTTAAGAAATTAATAAATATTCTTCC
>JAUWHL010000331.1 GCA_030605895.1 Promethearchaeota archaeon
GTGCAAAATGAATTTCAATCTTATAATTTCCTTTTATTTTAATAATATCTTTTATCTTTTTAAGCAAGTAGTTTGAGTCAACAATAAAGTTAGTATAATAATTACCAGCACTTACGAAACAATATTTACATTTCAAGTTGCATAAAGTTAGAGGTTTCAATTCAATAATATTGGTTCCTCTATCAATTATACCAATGAAATCTACACCACATAATGAAATTTCTGACTTTTCATCTATATAAACTATTTCAGTGGTCATTTTATTTAATCAGAGTTTGTATCTTAAAATTCCTATTATTGAACCTAAATTTACCAATTGTTCTCCAGTGATGTTTTCTGTGCTCATTATGTCTATTACTCCACCAGAGTTTTCTACATTGTTCATAATTTCTTCTATTTTTAATTTATCTTTTTTTGATGTCCCTCTAATTAAGACATCTGCTATTAATAACTGTCCTATTGCACCTTTTTCTGAAGCTTTGGTTACTTCATCAAGACCAATAACTATAAGATCAGCATCTTCGGCAAATTGTGTCATAATATTTTCAATTTTCTCAGTTTCTTGTAGAATTTTAATTTTATTTTTTAGTTTAGCTAATTTATTTGATTTTAAAGTTTCTCTAATAGCACTTTCAGTCCCTGAACTTGCATGACATGTTTCTATATTTCCCCTAAAGTTAAATTCAGAGTCTTTTTGAAGAAATTTTATAAAATAATCTTTAGTATTTCCAGGTCCACAAAAAATAATTAAATCAATTTCTGAATTTTTAATATTTTCAATCAAGACTTTTTGAATTTCACTAAAGAACTCCTCCAAAGCCTTATTGCGATATGTTTGTTTATATCTTTTACCTGGAATATTTTTTCTTATTGTAGCAATTCTATTATGACTAAAATTTGTAATTAACGCTATTGTTGCTAGACCCGTTTCAATCGCAATCACTAGAATTATGAAATTAGATTCGAATTTTGAAGTATCCTTTAATCGCTTTATTTCATGATTTAACCAGTTTTCTTTAATAATTGTTAATTGTTGAGAGATTTCTATATTAAACGTATGGTAGCTCCCAAAACTGACAAAATCCTCCGGACCTTCTAAAATTTTACCTTTTATTCTTAATCGATTTGAAAATTCATGAAAGGAGACATCCTCAACCTTTAATTTTAATCTCATTGATTTACGTTCTCCCTTAGTACCCTCTCTAAGAACAACTCTTCTCTGAGTTAAAGCACTCACTTCATCATCCTTATTTATAACATTATAAAGAGACCATAAGTCGTAAAGATTTTCAGTCTTTATTTTGACTTCTCCATGTTTTTGATCAAAATGTAAAATTTTCAAATCCTTTAATTGAATCTTAAAAATTTGTTTATTATTTAAAACTAATCTAAAATTAAAGAAAAGCTTAATTTAATTTAGGGAGAATAGACTACCTAACAAAATTAAAATAAATAAAAAAGAATAAAAATTAACTCTAATATATATATAGCACTAATTACTTATCTCCTAAAGCTTCTTTGACTTTTTCTAATTCTTCCATGCGTTTCTTTTTCTCTTCTTCTCTTCTTTTCATTTCTTCGTCATCGACTTTTTGAAGTGAAACGACTTTTTTAATTTCTTCCTGAAGTTCTTTATCTGCTGGAGCCATTTTTAATTAACACCTTTTATTTTAAATTCATTAAAAATAATTAAATTGATTTTTACACAAATTATAATAGAAATGATATATAAGTTTTAGTTTATCAAGAATCAATATCAAGTTCCATTAAATAAGCATTTTTTCCAGATTGATAATAATTTTCTACAATTAGTGGATTTCTTTTAAAATTGAATTTTTCATACAAGGTAATGGCAATATTATTACTTAATTGAACATTTAATATGATTTTTTTGATAATCTTTAAATTTTTTATTTGTTCTATTGTATGTTGTAGAAGATATGAACCGTATCCCCTATTTTGGAATTTGATATCAATAAGAAAATTAACAATATTGGCAACATCCTTCTGATCTTTTATAACTATTATAAAACCAATTATATGTTTTTTTAATCTGTCAATTTCTAATTTTAAAAAGAAATAATTTTTTTCTATTAATCTTTCCATTAGGTTTTTTGAAAATGCATTCTCTTTAAAAATTTTTTGTTCAAGATTTACTATTTTTTTTAAATCTCTTGAATCTACATCATTAATTTCCATTCAAACCATATTCTTTTTTGAATAATTTAATAGGAGTTTTTTCGGTTATTTGTTGATATTTTGAAAGCCTAAAAGGTATCATCTCAACAATATAGCCTCTTAAGCTATAATTTTCTATTAGCGTTAAAAATTGATCTTCAATTGAGATATAGAAAGGAATTTTAATATTGTCTCTGTTGTATGAGATCATTTTATCTTGAATTTTTAGCTTATATAATAAAAATTCATAGAATTTATCTAATTCATTTAGATTACCCTCTATTTGTCCATATATTATAAGTCCTTCTTCATTAATTACTTCATAAGGTAATTTGATTTTTTTAGCTCTTCGAATGTATCTGTTCTTTAATTGATAATAATCTTTGGCCCTTATAGTACAATAGTGCATCTTTAGAGAAACTTGAGGTCCTACATTTTTTATTAGAGCAAGTCCCGCTTCCTGACTATCTATAACAGAAGCGATTGATCCTTTTTTCAATTTGAAGCCTCGTTCTTTTAGTGATTGACTATTAGGAAAACAAAATTCAAATTCATTTAAATTAATAAAATCTACTCCTATGGTGTCTAAATAAAGAATGAGTTGTTCGAGTTCTTTTATCTTCTCTTTTTCTGGGATAACTGGTACTTCTACACCCACTATCATGCGTTTATTTAGAGCCTTCTCTATATTAGACCAATATTCTTTAGAAGGATGAAATCGTATCTCATCCAAACCAGCTATAGATAACTTCTCGGCACATTCTTCATTAAAATCGATACCATTAGTGTACAGGTGAATATGGAACTTTTTTCCTTTTTTTAATTTAGTAAATTTAATAAAATCAAGGGTTTTTTCAAAGTTTAACTCTGAAAGTGGTTCTCCACCAGTAATACTCATTCCTTGGGCTTTAATCATACTTATTTCTTGTAGTAAGTCTTCTTTCGTGTTGATTTCTATTTCATCTGCAAATGTTACATCTTTTCCTCTCCTTTTTTCCGAGATGGGGCAATACCAGGAACAATGATCAGGTCTTTGACAGATACCATTTAGAAATAATACTACTTTACTTCCTTTTAGGCAATACTTACACCCTTTAGGTATGCTCCTACCTTTTATAAAATAAGTTTCTTCTTCGGATTTGGTTAAAATTATTTTTTTCATTTTTTGAATAATTTTTTTCTTATGATAGATTTCTTTCTAGCTAATTTTTTTAAAGCTTCTTCAGTAGTTTCATTAATTTGGAGTTGTCTTTTTAAAAAGACTCCGGTTCTTCCATGTTTTTCTCTTCTTAAAAGCACTTTAGTACGTTCTTTTAATGTATCCAT
>JAUWHL010000190.1 GCA_030605895.1 Promethearchaeota archaeon
ACAACACCATTAAACATGTCAGTTTCTTCTTCCAGATCTAAGTGGTAACTCTCTGGTTCATTATAAGGAAATCTTACATCTCTACCTAAAGCATCCTCTAGATTTGTGATTAAGGGCTTATTACAATTTCTACAATAGGACCAATTTTCCTCAATAGGACTTTTACAATAAGGACAAGTCTTCATTAGCTTAAACAAATTAATTTATATGAAGTGAGAACTCTTAAAATAAAAATGAAAATGACTTTATTTATAATTAATTGATATTAAATCCTATTAACTAAAAATCAGAAATCATAAGAAAATTGAAATCATTATTTAACCTAATTTTTGAACTATTTGTAAAACCTCATTGATTTCGTGAATCTCATAATCAGGTTGAACATTTTCTGATTTTGGAGATTTGGATTCATTAAACCAAACTGTATACATATTATAATCTTGAGCTCCTTTAATATCGGTTTCTAAGTTATCTCCAATATGAATTGCATTTTGTGGGATACATTTTAAACTTTCTAATGCAGTCTTAAATATTATTTTGTGTGGTTTATAATATCCAATCTCATCAGAAAAAATTTTCACATCAAAATATTGGAATATTTCATATTCTTGAAATACTTTGCTAATTATTCGTCCTGGTGTTATTCCTGTATTTGAAATAAGTCCAATTTTATAATCTGAAGAAAGTTCCTCTAATGTTTGTTTTACTCCTATTTTTAATGAGGGTGGATCGTTCAACATTATTTCTTCGAATTTATTTTTAATTAATTCCTTATCAAGTTCAGTTAAATCAATTTTGAGAAGGTCTAACATTTTAGCTATACGATCTTCCGTGTAAATATGATCATTCTCTTCATAATTACGTTCTGGTAAATAAAAAGCCAATTTAAAAGAATTTTCAATTTCTTGTAAATCATAAGCAATTTGTTTTTTTTCTATAAATAGAGTAAAAAAATTTAATCGAAAATCTGAATAAAATCTATTATCAAATATCGTATTCCAGAGATCAAAAGTAATCGCCTTAATCATAAATTGTTTAATTTTAGAAGCAATTTATTTTTTAATTATTATGCCTAAATATTTAGTTATTTATCCCTCACCAAAGAAATTAATGGAAGCAAATTTAAAAATGACACTAGAAGAGAACAAACTCCTTATCGAATTCCGTTCTCATTGTTCTAATGATGCATATTGGATAAGATCCTTTAATGTTCCAGAATTAGAAAAAACATTTTGTGAATAGAATGCTAAAGATGCTGAATCGATACAGAAAGTACTCGACACCGCACAATGGCTCGCAACTGAAGGAATTTATGAAATGGAAGTAGTGGATGCAGAGAGTTTTAGGGAGAAATTACAAGAAATAATTGTTTGATTTAGCTTATTCAGCGGAACATAATCGTTAATTAAATGTATTTTTATCATTTATGTATTTTTTTTTATTGTTTACAAATTAAGAGATTATATAAGTTAACTGTAATTAGAAAGAATATTAGGTATGTTTCAAGAAACCTTGACACATATTCATCTTTATGAAAAAGATATAAAAGGGATCAAATTAATCTTTATTAAAAAAAATACGATTTTTTAATAAAAGTGAAGAATTTTGGAAGCAAAATTATTTAAAAGGACCTTTCCATTCATTTGTAAAGATTGTGGAGAATTCGCTCATACGGCCCATGAATTTTGTGGTAAATGCGGTGCGGAAGGTTTGAGAAAAGCTACAAAAGAAGATTATAAAAATCATAAAAATTCTTAGGAAGGATAATAGGGGATACTAGTAAAAACAGATATTTTCTTCTTCATCCTAAAATCATTTTTACTTTTTTTCATATTCCTTCAATTCTTTAATAATATTTTTATCTTGCAATCCAAGTGATTGTAGAAGGATTTGAATTTGAATTATCGCATTTTTAGCATTGACATCTTGAGCAATATGTAATGCTCTTATAAATTGGTTTTTTGCTTCTTTAATTTTTCCTATATAAAATAATGTCTCACCTACATAACCAAGACCTCGAATAATTAGTTCTGCGTAATTTACATCAATTGCAACATTAGTTCCTTTCTTAAAATATATAAGAGCTTCTTCAAGATCATTGTTTTTTTTCTGAAGAATTCCTAAATTAAAATAAGATGTTATAATTCCTTTATAATCATTAATTTCCTTAAAGGCTTTTAAAGTCTTTTTATAAAGTTCAAAAACAACGTCCCATTTTTTATTTATTTCATGGATATAAATTAATCTTTCTAAACAATCCAATAAATTATAAATATCATTATTGTCTGAGCATATTGCGGTACAATCTAAAAAAATATCACATGCTTTATCAAATAGGTTTAAATTTACATAACAGTTACCAATTCCTTTTAAAATAGTAATCTTTTCTTGAATCTGTCTTAATTCCTCGTAGATTTCATAAGCGTTTTCATAGAATTCTATTGATTTTTCATAATCACCTTTTTTAAAGTGTAAGGTGCCTAATACACCATAAACTGCTGCTTGCCCTAATTTATCTTTTTGTTTTTTGAAATAGCTTAAACAGATTAAATAATTTTTTTCTGAATCTAAAAATTGTTCCAATTGTAATTGAATTAAAGAGATATCACCTAATTCCCTAATATAATTGGAATCTTTACCAAATTCTTCTATTTCTTTTAGATTTTCCAGTTTTTTATTTAATAAATATATTAATTCCTCTTTTTTTAGCTCAGTTTCATTCTCTGTCATAAGAATATTGAATAATTAGTAGTTCATTTATATATTCTTATTTTAATATTTCTTCTAAAATCTCAGCTGCATTTTTCACATATGGAAGACATTTTTTTTCAAAAAATTCATTTTGGTTGTAATAGTCTTTCCCTTCAGGTGTGTTAATATCGCAACCAAGTAATTCTTTACAAAGTACAGAACCATTATTTTCTTGAAATTGGTGAGAAAATTCTCTTATAATCTGATATGTCTTTTCTTTTGCTTCTACGTCCTCATTTATTCCCATGCCATATTTCAATCCTATAACCATATAAGCACCAGTCACAGCACCACACGTTCGACCAAAACGACCCATTCCTCCTCCAAAACCTGTAGTAATTTTGAGTGCTTCTTCTCTATCTAGTCCATATTGGGTGCTGTAAGTACTTAATACTGATTGAGCACAATTACAATTTCCCTCAAAATTTGAGATTGCTTTTTCTATTCTTGACATTTATTTTAACAGGTTTTTTTTGAATATAACAATTTAAATCTATAAGAATTATAAAATTTCGTTTCTATTATATATTTAGAGATATGATAAGTAAAATTTTGTGAACATAGGCGAGTTGTATGAAATTTAGAGCAAGGCTATATGATAAACTTGATGAAAATAAGGTTAAATGTCATATATGTGCTAATGAATGTACAATCTTACCAGATAAGGTAGGAATATGTAGAACAAGAAAGAATTTTGATGGAGAACTATTCACACTTATATATGGCTCGCTCATCTCTTCAGGAAGTTTAGACCCCATTGAGAAGAAACCTCTTTATAATTTTTGGCCAGGTGCTACAGCATATTCGATTGCTTCAATTGGTTGCTCATTCAAATGTCAAAATTGCCAGAATTGGAGTATTTCGCAAGCAAATCCGACTGATAATGGAAAAAAAGGATATTATGACCTTCAAGGTTATGAAGGTCGTGGAATGTCGTTAGTTGAAATGACTCCAGAGCAATTAGAAAAAAAAGTAGTAAAGAGCGGAGCAAAAACTCTGGCATATACTTATAATGAACCACTAATATGGCACGAATGGATTATAGACACAGTTCCTCTTCTGAAAAAACATGATATTAAAGCTATTTTAGTAACAAATGGATATTCAACTCCAGAAGCGACAAAAGAGTTGATTGAAGTAGGAATTGATGCTGTAAATATCGATGTTAAAGCAATGTCCGATGAATTTTATAAAAAGATATGTGGTGTTAAATCAGTTCAACCCGTTTTAGATACTGCTAAACGATTTAAATTAAATGGAATTCATGTTGAAATTACCAATTTAATTATACCAGATTTAAATGATAGTAGGGAAGATATTCAAAAATTATGTAACTGGATAGTAGAAAACTTAGGGAAAGATACTCCTATCCATTTTTCTGCTTATCATCCTGATTTTAAAATGCCTTCAGTGAAACGTACTCCTTATGAAACACTTGATATTGCTCATAAAATTGCGAAGAAAACAGGATTATATTTTCCATATGTGGGTAATATAAATCATGAGGTGGGAGGAAATACATATTGTCCAAACTGCAGCTTTTTATTAATAGGAAGAAGGGGTTATAGCTTCAAAAACATTGATGTAACTGATGATAAAAAATGTCCAAGTTGCTCCTATGAACTGAGCAATGACATTATTGGGGAAATAAATAAGCAATCTTCACATAGATTCAGCTTTTTTTAAACAGTGATTAAAAAAAATCTTAAAAAATAGCCATTAGTATATTAAGTCTTTAATTTGTATCTCCTTACTCCTGTCTTTCATTGATTCGTTTGCCAAATTTAATAGCATTTTTTACTCCGATCCATAATACTTTTCTGAATTTGGATTTGTCGATTACTTGGGCACCTGCTTCCTCAACTTTTGCCTTCATATAATCACGTGTTTTTCCACCAGTAAAACGAGCAGTATTGAATACAATAGCTCTTTTTCCACTAAGATTTCCCATTCTAGCAACAATTTCATCAAAAATTTGTGGGGGTTTATTTCCATAAGTGGGCATACCAAAAATAATTAAATCATAACTTGCAGCATCGAGAGTATTTAATTCAGTTTCGAGTGAAGAGAAATCTTTTTTCTCGAACTTGTCTAATATTTTTAACTTTTTTATAAATTTCCCAGTTAATTCCACTGGAAAGTAGCTCACTTCATAATTGGTTAGAACGCTTGCGATAGCTTCAGCAGTTTTCTTCGTTCTTCCTCCCATTGTGAAATAAGCAATTAGTATTTTCATAATTATAAAGTAATTATACTTACTAAAAAACCTTTATTCTAGTTATTTCTATCAAAAAATGGGTTTTCTTTCTTTTAAGTTTAAAAAAAGATAAAAAAAATTAATAAATTTAGAAATCTCATATAATACTAATGCCAAGCACTAGCAATAGAAATCCTTGGATTAAACATACAACAGCCACAACAAATGCAAAAGGAGGCCATGATATTATTTTTGAAATACGCATTATCCCAGCAATATAGAATTTAACAAGAATAGCCACAATTGCCAAAATGACGATAAACAATATTATGAAAAACCATTTCGGATCAAAATGAATCTCAATATGTTGTACTAGCACATCTGGTATTAATAAACATACTATAATTGAAGCTGTACTAGCGACTATCAATCCTACTATACTAGCAATAGGTAGGTCATTTAAAGGTTTTAGTAACGTAAATAAACCAAAAACAATAAGTAAAATAGCCGAAAAAAGATTTCTCCCTGCTCCCGGATTTGCTACTGCATATGCTACACTTGGTGGTTCATCTAGGATTAATTCACCCATTCCACTCATTATACTGAAAATTCCCACAAGGATTCCAATATAAGTTAATCCTTTGAGAAATTTAGTAACATCAAATTCCCATGACTCCGTCTTCCGTTTTTTGAAAGATCCTCTCCGTTTTGTCTCATATAAGGCATAAATTATCCACATAATACCAAGAACTAAAAAGAAAAACCCTCCCCATTTAGATAAAGGTCGTATAAAATCTTCCGTAAAATCCCATGCGAAAATCAATTATTTTCACTCTTTAAATGTAAATTTAGATTTGTTATTATATTGTATATACAAACTTAAAAATATATTTCAAAGGGAGTCCAATAATTCAAAATTAGAGTTTGAAAAGATTAGGTTATAAAAGAAACTGTTTTTTTGATGTAATCCATATACAACTCAATTTCTTGATTTTTTATATTTTCATCCCAAGAGTATTCATCTGTCATGATTTCAGCAACCTTGGTAGCCGCTTCAAATGCTTTTTTATGATGAATCCATATAGCCATTTCTGTGCGTCTGCAAAATACATCAATTAAATGAGGCGTCAATTCATAACGTAATGCATAGACAACCTCTGCCTTTATAAAGTTATTTTCTTCTATAATTTTATCTCCTAATGAGGAATCTTCTTTAATTAATTCCAATATTTTAAAAGCCCCTTTTCCATATTGCTGATAGATATGATCTGCAATATCATTTTCCATTTCTAATTCCGTTTGTTTTAATTCTTTCACCCAATCTTCTTTTTCAAGTCCAATAATGAAAGGTTGCTTACTAAAATGTTTTTCTTTTACAGCACTAAGAAATAAATTTCTATTCGTCATATGATCAAATACATCTTCTGCCATCGCTCTCCATTCGGTTAATTTACCCCCAGTTACCGTAAGCAATCCATCTTCAGAGAAAAATATGAAATGTTTACGGGAAACTTCACTCTCCGATTTCCCTTTTTGCATTACTAGCGGTCTTATTCCTGCATACGTCGATAAGATATTTTCATATCCCATCTGAGCATTAGGAAAATAAAAATTAGCAGATTCGATCAAATAATCAGCATCCTCTTTATTACAATACGGATTAGCCAAGTCTCCTTTAAAGTCCGTATCTGTTGTACCGATAATAGTAAATTCTTTATTCCTTGGTAAAAAAAAGAATGCTCTGTTATCTTTTTTTGAAAAGACTATAGCAGCATTTCGATTATTAATATATTTCCTTCTATATTGAAGGTGAACCCCTTTTGTTGGTCGAATCAATGGATTGGGTAATTCATTAGGGTAAATATCGATTAATTGATCTGTCCATATTCCAGTAGCATTTACTACTAATTTAGTTTTTACTTCAAAATCAACATCATTTTCTAAATCAGTACATTTTACTCCAGTAATTATCCCTTTCTCTTTTAAATAGCCATTTACTTTACAGTAATTTACAGCAACTGCCCCTCGTAAAACAGCTTCTTTAATAATTTCTAAAGTTAGTCTCGCATCATCTAGATTTGTATCATAATATACGGCTCCGCCTAAATTACCCTCTTTTATATATTCAGGTTCTATTTCAGAAATCTCTTCTGGTGTAAGCATCCGAAATTTCTTATAATTTTTAAATTCTGAATCTTTATCGCTTAAAAAATCATAAACTTTTGCTGCACCTTTTATATCACGCATTTTATATTTCCCTCCCTCTAAATGAACAAATAGGAAAGGAATTGGTCGTATAAGGTGGGGTATATGGGCTCTCATCCAATTTCGTTCCTGTAATGCTTCCTTTACTAAGTCTAAATCTCCATGAGCTATGTATCTAATACCTCCATGTCCAAGTTTTGAACTCCTTGAAGATGTCCCTGATGCAAAGTCTTGCATTTCAATACAAGCGACCTTCAATCCTCTCATGGAGGCCTCTCTTGCGACTCCTGCTCCCGTAATTCCCGCTCCAATAATTACAATATCGTAATTAACCTCTTGGAGTTTCTTTATTATTTTGTCCCGATTCTTATAATTCCATGATTGATTGAATAATTTCTTTTCTAAATCTTCCATATATATCATTTACAAGAATTATCAAATCTAAATTAATTTTTCTTGATGTGACCATTTTACTCAAATTTTTATTACAACTTTTTTTTGAAAATTTAATTTTTCGTGTGGATAATACATATATTTGCGAAATGGAAAGATTTAAAATAAATTTGTTTTATGATTAAAGAGTACAGCTAATTTTTGAATTAAAAAAGGAAACATTAATATGCCAAAATCTGGAAAAAAAAGAATTCTAATTGTAGACGATGCACAATTTGTAAGAAATAGGATTAAAAAAGTAGTAGAAAAGATGGATTTTGCCGAAGTTATCGGCGAAGCTTCAAATGGTGATGATGCAATATCTTTATACAAAGAGTTAAAGCCAGATTTAGTAACAATGGATCTTGTAATGCCAAATAAAGACGGAATTGAAGCGATTGAAGAAATTATGAAATTTGACAAAAATGCTAAAATTATTGTAGTAAGCGCGATGGGACAAGAGTTAAGCATAATTGAGGCCACCGAAAAAGGAGCTAAGGATTACATTAAAAAACCTTTCAAAGAAGAACAGATATATCGAACAATTGAAAAGTTCTTAAAAGCTTAACTTATAAAAAATGTCAACTTCTTTTTAAAAATTTTTTAACAGTTTTTTTAGAATCAATGGCATAGAATAAATATCATAATAATTATGCTCGATAACTTCCTTAATTAAGCCAATATATCTTTTGGGATTTTCTTTATATTTGCGATAGCAAAGTCCTACTAGATTACTTGGTAGTGTATTATCTCTGTTCCATCTCAGTAGTTTTTCTTCCATATTGGTCAGGGTATATTTCTCATATTGTCCCTTGTATAAGCGACGACAATGATGATATAAGTCAATATGATGGAATTTAGTATTACGTTTTTCATACGGTTGATCCTCTTTCGAAATCATCGGATTTTCATCAAAAAAATATAAAAATCTGTTAGCTAAATAAGGAATATCAAAAGTCTTTCCATTATACGTAACGAAACATTTAAAATTCGGAAGTATTTTAGTTCTTAGATATTCATAAATTGCGATTTCTTCTTCAAGTTCTCTTGCGAAATAAATACTAATTTTAAATTTATTATGTTTAAAGAAGCCAATCCCTACTATTATAACAGGACTATCAATTATACCTAAGGTTTCGATATCTAAAAATAAGAAATCTTCAATGTTAAAACAAAAACTTACATCCAAATCATTAATATATCTATTTTTTATAAGAGTTTTAAAATACTTATCTTTTATTAAGCTTAAAATCTGACTTGCTGAACGG
>JAUWHL010000226.1 GCA_030605895.1 Promethearchaeota archaeon
GAATTTCACTATGGGGATAATAACTTCCAAAAAGCAAGAAATGGCAATACAATTAATAAAAATTCTACAAATGGAGGAATTTTTTGATTATATTTTAGGAGAAACGGAAGATAGGAAGGAATTAGGGAAACTTGACCCAGAATTGAAAATTATTTTAAAAAAAAAATATCCAGAATATCAAATTATAGTTATCGGGGACCACCCTAAAGATGTCATGCTTTCTAATAACTTAAATTGTCCCTTTATTGGAGTTTTGACAGGAAACCATTCAGCAAAGCAATTAAATGAAATAAAATACGGAAAAGTAATTATACTAAATTCTGTTAGGGAATTGAATGTTGATTTAATATACTCTTTAATTTAAAAACAAAATTCTATTTTTGGTTAAAAATAGAAGAGAAAAAAAGAAAAAATTCTAATAGTCTTACTCTTTTGACCAAGACTCATATTCTTTCATGAATTCTTCAGGTTTCCATTGCTTTTCCATTAACTTGGAAATTCCAGAACTATCTCGTGGTCCAACAACAACAAAAGCGTCTGCTTCATCTTCTAAAGCTCCACTCAAACGAGCTGCCATACCGGGAATAACTAGGATTCTGTGATCCACCTTGTCAAAAGCTCCAAATTCTTTCACGGCTTCAGCTATACTACCCGCATTAAATTGCCCACCAGCAACAGCGCTTTCAATTCCTATCCCCTCACTATCAACTACTAAGAGCCAGCTGCTAATATTAGCTCCTTGAAGGTCTTGCTCTACAGGAATTTTAGTCATTCTATAATTACTGGTGACAAATATTGGAGCCATGTTATCAGGTTCACCAATCTTATAAAGTCCAGGATCAACGGTAGGATAAATTCTTGGATCTGAAAATAAACTTTGTCGTAAAGTCATCAATGCTAAAAGAGCCCAAATTTCTTCTTTCTTCTGACCTGTATGTAATACAATAAGATTTGTATCTATTGATTCCATTACGGCTCCCATTATCACTTCTTGATATTGGTGTTCCCAGATCTCCTTATCATTTCCTATCTTTACTTGACTCCAATAAGCTGCAGGAACACCCATGACTGGCCAACAGGAGTTCGCATCTTCTTTATCAATTGCTGCAGTTCTTAATTGCATAATATTATCATATGTCACAGAGAGATTACCTGGTCCAAAATAAGTTCCTGAGTCTAATACAATTTCGTTTACACCAAATTTCTGTAAAGTGGCGCTTAAAGACATTAATTCATCTAAATTACTAGAAGCAATAGCAACAGGTAAGTTATTTTCTATCGCAAACTTTCCTATTTGTTCCCAATTATCTTTTGTCACAGCATAGAGTAAAGGCTTTTTATCCTTGATTTCTTCAGCAGCAGCTAATAATACTTCAGGATTGAAGCTACATAACATAACCGGAAAATTTGAAAGTTCTGTTAGCCTCTTAGCTGCTAATTTAAATTGATCTTTATCTCCAGATACATTTCTTAAAGCAACACCATTAAGAGTAAGAACATCTCCCATCCTTTCTATTTTGAGATCTAAAAGATATTTGATAATATCTTCTAAATCTGTATCATCATCCGCAATTTCAACAAACAGGGCTGTTTGATTATAATATGTTAATTGATGTCTCATCAAAATTTCTTCTCCTCCAATTGTAACTGCTTTATCTCCTGTACCAATAGTAACAGGTTTTTGAGGAGGGGTCAAAAGTTTATTAAGTTTCTCTCTATTTCTTGCTTGTTTTGGATCCTGTATTAAATGAGTACAATCTTGAGCTTTTACCTTTCTTTCCAATGTATCTGTCGCAAAAGCCATACATGTGTCATAACCGCATTCTTTACAATTTGATTTATCCAAAAGGGCATAAATTTCTAACGGACTTGGTCTAGCCATATCAATTTCTCCAAATTTTTTTTTTACCTATAGATAATATTCACTAAGTATGTGTAGTCTAATTGTAAATTGCATTAAAAATTTGGTTTTTTCAATATAATTATAACTCCAACTCTTCTTATCTAAATTTAATATTAAAACTAAGGTTTTAGAAAATTTTTAAAAATTTCATTGTTTTATTTAGTTAATGGTTGAGCAACAAAATGGATTTGAAGAATTTAACTCCTTGTTTTATCCTAAACATATTGCATTTATTGGAGCATCAGAAAGCTCCAGACTTGGCTCAATGATGTATCTACCTGCTTTTAAGGAATCTATATGGACCAATACTTTTTACCCCGTAAATCCGAAATACGACAAAATAATTGGCTGGAAATGCTATCCTTCTGTTTTAGATGTTCCTTATCCAATCGATACAGCATACATCTCCTTAAATATAAAATTCATTCCAGAAGTTTTAAAAGAATGTGTAGAGAAAGGAATAAGATGGGTAATCATTTTTGCTTCAGGGTTTTCTGAAACTGGTGATCCAGAAGGAAAACTATTAGAATTAAAGCTATTAAAGATCATTAAAAATTCGAATACAAGAATAATTGGACCAAATTGTTTAGGACCTTTAAATGCAGAAACTGGAATGGCTTTCTCATTTGCTGTACAAAATGGCTTATATGGAGGTGTTTCATTTATGTCACAATCTGGAGGACACTTTACTCAATTGATTAATGTGGGTTATAAACGAGACATTAGATTACGTTATGGTATTAGTTTTGGCAATCAGATTGATTTAAATTGTGTTGATATATTAAAACATTATCGGCAACATTCAAAAACAACTCTTATTGCAGTATATTTAGAATCTCCTGGTTCTGCTAAGGGTCACGAATTATTTACAGAACTTAGAAAAACAACAAAAGTTAAACCAGTAATTTTATGGAAGGGAGGATACACTAAAGATGGATCTCGAGCGGCTTATTCTCATACTGGGGCAATAGCTTCAAATGACAAGATATGGAAATCAATGGCTAAACAAACAGGGACTATTCTTGTTAAAGACAATGAGGAATTTTGGAACACAATTAAAACTTTCGAGTTATTATATCCAAAATCTTTACCAAAAGGAAGAAATGTTGGAATAATTACTCCTGGAGGAGGAAGTTCTGTTAATATGACAGATTTATTTGCTTCTCAAAATCTCAATATACCTGAATTGACTACTGAATCACAATCTAAAATTGCTGAAATCTTACCCTACGTTAATGTAAACATTAAAAATCCTGTTGATTTAGGGGCATCAGGGTTTATTTTAAACACTTATATACAATGTATAGAAATTGTGGTTAATGATCCTAATATAGATATAATTATAATACCTCTTTGGCCAGACCATATTTATCGGCATGTTTTTAATCGGATGATTAGAATTTTTAAATCATCTTCAAAACCATTTGCATTTTGTTTACCAAATATTGCTGATGATAGCATTCTCGCAAAAAGATTTAATTCTGCAAAAAAATTATTACACAAGAAACGAGTTCTATATTTCTTATCTTTGAGAGATGCAGCAAAGAGTATTTCACTTTTTTGTGATTATTTAGAATTTCTAAAATCTCTTAATATTTTTAATAAAAAATGACTTAATTAAAAAAAACAATACTAAATTTCTAATTTTTCCGAAATTCTATGTAAATATAATTTCATAAAGAATCTCTGACTATTACAATAATCAAATTTCTGTTTTTGAGTAAGATTTGTAGTATTCTTTAAAATAAAATATATTTCTTTTATTGCTTTAAAATGATTATCTATGATATGTTCAGTTGTTTGTTTTAACTTTAGATCAAAATCTTTTTTTGAACCCCTAATGAATGATTTAGATTCAGAATTAATACTTTTTTGTATATAATAATCATTAAATATAGCAGATTCATCAATTATTAAACTATTTTGAACATTCTTTAAATAATTTCCCTCTATTTTTCCTGAACTCATCCTATTAATGACCTTATACTATAAATTTTACTAATACTATTATTTTACTTATATTAATTTCAGAGCGGGGATTTTATTAATCCATTAATATGGCTACAAAATGTTTATAATGAATTTCTCAAAAAAATATATTAAAAGGGAGAGGTTAAGGATAACAAAATTCAATTTTTCCATAAAAAAGAGATTATTAAAGGCGAAATCCAATGTAAGATTGAAAATTTTGTTTACCTTACTTATAAAATTAAAATCAAACTATAAAAACATAACAAAATTATACTTGAAAAAGGTGAGATATAAGGAATTATATCAGCTTTTAATTTCTCATTTATTCTTGAAGGAATAATAAAAAAAAGGTGAATTCTTAAAATTATGATTTTATATTAGTAATATTCAATTTTAGAAACAAGTAAAGCAAAGAAGCCGTAAAAGACTATATTTATTACACAACTTATAATTGAATATATAAGAATACTATCAAGTGAGCCCCAAAGATACATAGTAGATACCGTGGTTCTAAAAGGGTTACTTAAATAAACTCCAATAAATACTGCAACTATGCTAATAACTGCTGTAAGAAGCCATCCTCCAAAGCATTGACCTTTACTTTCTCCAAACCTTCCAGCTAGAATTGCTGCTATTATAGGTGCAATTAAGTATCCTAACCCTAATATCAAAAATGTTAAATCAAAATTACCCAAAAATGGTTGAGCTATTGTCCAATTAAAAATTGTAAAGGGGGTGGATAGGATTGAACCAAACAAATAATATAGAATCATTAATGGGGCAGCTTCAATCGTACTGAACAAAACATCAAATCCTGTTCCAAGAGCGTAATAGACTATTGTAAAAACAAAATTTAGTCCCACAAAAGCTGCTAAACTCAATATAAATGCTTTACCAAAACCCATTTCACTCAGACTCTTTTTTAAATGTGAATAATTATATCTTATTATCTTCAAGGAAGAATAAGATTTTAAATTTTAGGGTTCAATTCAATTACATACTTATTAGTATTTTAACTTTCTATAATGTTAAGATAGGTTGATAACTATTAAAAAGTACCAAATAACGGATTTATCCCTCAAAATTTTAATAAATCATGAAATCCTAAAAAGACTATAATAATGAAAAGATTCAATGAAAAATTATCACTTGGAAAGCTTAAACATAAATATTTAGCTAATTTACTCTCAAATATAGAAATACATGATAGCAGAGTTATTCAAGGATCTAAAATTGGTGAAGATGCCGCCGTTATTGATATTCCAGGAGAGAATTTTATCGTTATTAAAACAGATCCTGTTACCTTCGTAACTGAAGAGATTGGGTATTATGCCGTAATTGTGAATATAAATGATCTTGTATGTACAGGAGCTAAGCCAAAGTGGTTTCAATCCACAATATTATTACCTGGCAACCTGACTACAAGGGAAATGATCGAAGATATCTTTAGAAGTATTCATGACACATGTAAATCTATGGGGATAACTGTTGTCGGGGGTCACACAGAAATCACACCAGGATTAGATAGACCAATTGTAATTGGGTCTTTAGTAGGAGAAGTAGAAAAAAATAAACTTGTACTTACTTCAGGTGTAGAACCCGGTGATGCACTTATTCTAACAAAAGGTATCTTTATTGAAGGTACATCGATTATTGGACGTGAAAAAGAAAATGAATTAGTACAGAAAGGCTTCAATCAGGTTTTCATAGAAAAATGCAAAAATTATCTTTATAATCCTGGAATAAGTGTTTTTAAAGAAGCTCTCTTGGCAAATGAACATTTTAAAATAAAAGCTATGCATGATCCTACCGAAGGGGGAATTTACACCGCCATAGCCGAAATGACGATTGCTTCAAATACAGGTGTGGAAATTGAAGAAGGAAAAGTCTTTATTTTACCAGAAGCAAAAATCTTAAGTGAAACATTTAATCTAAATCCGTATAATACTATCTCATCTGGATCTCTTTTAATTGCCATTGATAATGAATATTATCTGGAGTTATTGGATTTATTAATAAATAATAAAATAAAAGCAGAGAAAATAGGAGAATTTGTCTCTAAGAAAAATGGTTTGAAGATTAAAGAAAAAGATGGAAAATTAAAACCTTTAAATTACTCCGAGACAGATGAAATAACTAAAATTTTATGATTTCATAAATATACTTTTAATCACGTTTCAGTTTTTATGGACTAAACCATATTTTTCCTTTTTAAACTAAGATTTTTATTTTCAAAGTGTTATGTTATAATATATATAGCAGTATTTTCTTAGGATTATTTAATACCGATTAAAAAGATAAACTGATTAAATATTTGATCAAAGTTGGCTTATAAAGAATTAAAATATATTATTGAAAATCTTCAAAAAAAAGGTAATAATCTGGAATTTAACATCAAGAATTTTGATAGCGTGTTATTTGAAGTTTTGGAGAATAAAGGTTCTATATTTGAAGAATTTAAAAGTGATATACGAGTAAGATGGGAAGCATTTGAAAAAAAAAACAAAAGTAGAGTAATTAAGAAAACCTTTACATCATTTTTTTATGAAAATTTTCATGAGTTATTTAGTTACTTCATGGAAGTGTTTTTTGGTTTTAACAAAAATTCCTTAAATTTATTTAGTAAAGAAAAAATTTCTGAAGAAATAACTTTCTTTGAATATAATTATTTTCTTAAACCAAATGAAGAAGAACAATTGGTTAAAATTTCAGATGATTTCCAAGTTGAAATTTCATATGGATTTTCACTTATAACTTGGTATCTCTATTTCCTTGTTCGCTTTTTAGGAATTGTTATTAGAAAAGTGATCCAGAAAAGAATTTTTATATTACTTGATGCTGTTATAGTTAAAAACACAGA
>JAUWHL010000209.1 GCA_030605895.1 Promethearchaeota archaeon
TTTCATTCATTGTACCCGATGACGAAAGTCCTATAAATTTATATCCGCTTTTTAAAAAATTTCCAATCGTAGAATTAACATCCAAAGTTTCTCCTCCACTCGATATTGGAATTACAATAGAATTTTTTGGAGAAGTTTTATCTAAGCATCCTTTTAATTCCACGGCTCTTGAACTAGTTACAGGAAATATTTTTCTTTTGGCCAAATGTTTCAAAGCGAGTAAAGTTTGAATTGAACCTCCTGTCCCTAAAACTATGATATTTTTTAGCTCGTCTGTAATGAATGGTTCGACAATTTTCTGAATTCTATTAATATCTAAATAACTTTTAGTATCAAAGAAAAAGGGAGGATCCCATAAATCTTTATTTTTTATAATAACTTTTAATGAATCTTCGAATATTTTGTCGTTAATTTCTGGATAATATTCAAATTTTATATTTGATTTCATATGAGATTACAACTAGAAAAATTTAGTGATTTTATTAATAACTTTATATAAGCTACTCATATTTTTATTATTTTATCAATTCATCATTTACTGGATAGAAAAAAAAGAAATTCTTTAGAAATTCGAAAAATACTGGAATATTGTCGGTTATTGCCATTACATGCTTTAAACAAAAATTTGAAAATTAGAACTCTATTTTACTTAAAATAAAGAACTACACATCTATTCATAATAACAAGTATCTATAAAAATAACACTTATTTTTCTTTTTTAAGTGAAAGATTATGGCTAAAGCAGAAGAAATTGAAAATGGCAATGGTTTTAAGATGGGAGACCCTTATTATTGCAAAGAATGTAAACGAAATCATACAAAAGGGAAAATCTATAAAGAACATTTGAATTTTGCTTTGTTTGAAGATGCAAATGATGATGATATTGAAGATGAAGGCAATGAATTAAATTATGATGATGAAGCAGAATTAGTTAAAGCTTTTCATGAAATTGATGATGAAGAAAGCACAATAGAAATCGAAAATCAATTAGAAGATAGTATATATTCTGAGGATGAGGATATTTCTGATAATAGGGATAGCATTCAAGATTGTATAAATGCTGTAAAAAAGCTTCCCGGTGTAGGAGAAGCTACTTTAAACAAATTAATAAAAGCGGGATTTTCTAGTTTAGAATCAATAGCATTTACCCCACCTAAAATTATACAACAAGAAAGCGGCTTAGGTGAAAAAACAACTGAAAAATTAATTAAATCGAGTATGGAAATATTAAATATTGGCTTTAAATCCGCAGAAGATGTATGGGAACACAGAAAAAATATCGCTCGGATAACAACAGGTAGTCAAGAATTAGATGACTCGTTAGGTGGCGGTGTTGAAACCGGTAGTGTGATAGAGTTTTTTGGAGAATTTAGGACAGGGAAAACTCAAATAATGCATCAATTATGCGTAAATGTTCAATTACCTAAAGAAAATGGAGGACTTGAAGGAAATGCTTTATATATAGACACTGAGGGTACATTTAGACCAGAAAGAATTATCCAGATGGCTGAAGGATTAGATATGGACCATAAAAAAGTGTTGAAAAATATTATTTTTGGCCGTGCATATAATAGCGATCACCAAATTCTCCTGGTTAAAGAAGCTGCAAATATAATTAAAGAAAGAAACATCAAATTAATTGTAGTTGATTCTTTAATTGGGCACTTTCGAAGTGAATATATCGGACGTGGTACATTAGCAACTCGTCAACAGACTATTAATTCACATCTACACGATTTATTAAGATTATGTGATATATATGTAGATTTGTCGATTGTTGTGACAAATCAGGTACAATCAAAACCTGACACATTTTACGGAAACCCATTACGAGCCGCAGGGGGAAACATTGTAGCCCATGGTTCTACAATTAGAGTCTATTTAAGAAAAGGTAAAGGAGAACAGAGGATCGCTAAAATTGTTGATGCCCCTAATTTACCAGAAGGAGAAGCTATCTTTTCTATAACTGAAAATGGTATAACTGATTAGTTCATATAATAAAAAGTAGTTGAAATCTCGATATAATCTTAAATTCTTATTTTCCACCCATCTCTTTGAGTAAATTGTATTTTTTGATCTTTATTCAGTTTATAAATTATCAAATTGATAGGTTTTTCAGAAATAGTAATTCTTTCT
The DNA here is from genome assembly GCA_030605895.1 of Promethearchaeota archaeon. Lineage (GTDB taxonomy): Archaea > Asgardarchaeota > Lokiarchaeia > Sigyniarchaeales > SOKP01 > Loki-b32. The sequence continues at coordinate 2,137 of JAUWHL010000209.1, forward strand.
TTTATTGCCTTTTCTAACACTTTTTCAATCAAAATTTTTAATGATTTTACTGATTTTTCATCATAAAGGATTTTTAAAATAATTCTCTCAATTTGTTCTTTAATATTTAATGGAATCATTATATCTTTATTATCCTCAAAATCTGATAACGTAATTTCCAGCCCATTATTTTGTTCTATAACGATTGTTTTTAACTTTGCATTTTCAGGTTTTTTCTGCATCTCCTCATATTTTGCCACAACTTTCCCCTCCTTTATCACTCTTATAATTTTTTTTTCGCCATTCTCAACTGTAGTATTTTTTTTGAGTAAAACCGAATTATCTATTTTACTTTCTGATGCTTCGCTCTTATTATCAATCTTTTCTTTTTTTCCCCTTCGCTTCTTAATAAATTCTGAGAACATCTTTAATATTATTGGAATTCTCTAAAAATAATTGTATCTTATTATAGTTAAAGATGTAATTTTTACTTTTAAAATCTATCTTACTTAATTTTCAAATCATTCGATAAATGGAATTACCTCAAAATATAATGAGCTTTAGAATTACAAATATTATTAAAAAAAAATAAAAAGAAAAATAAATAATCAAACTAGTTTTTCATATTCTTTTGACTTATTTGATAATCTCTTGACTTCACTTGTCATATCAGTTACCCCTAATTTGAAAATTTCTGAAGCCATTTTTGAAGACACCTTGTATTTTTGAGCAGCTTCGTTATAATTTTCTTTTTTAGCAGCAAATTTGGCTTCTTTTTCAAAATTTTTCATTTTAATAGTAAGATCTTCAATTTTAGACATTCGTATTGAATCATTTAATTCTTGAGATTCCTTTACTAATTCCCAATTCAGAGCAATTTTTGTAGCATTCTGATATATTTTCATACATTTATCATAGTCTTTCTCTTTTTTTGCTTCTTGTGCCTTCTTTTTTAAGTTTTTAAGCTCTTTTTTAGCTTGCTTTATAGTTTCAATTACAGCAGCTCCAGGTTGAGATTCAATTGGAGCAGAAACGATTTCCTGTTGCTCACTTAAACTTACAAAATATGCCTCTCTTTCAGCGGGGCCCATTTGTGCTAGATCATTCACTAATTTCTGTCTTTCTTCTGGTGATAAATTGACTAAACTTTCAACTTTCTGATTGATAAGATTCGTTTCTTGTTGAGAAATTGGTTTTTTCTCAATTGCAGATATTTCAATGGGCATCAGTATTTTATTATCTCTTAATTCTTTAATACCCATAAAAATTTCTGCTGTATCCTTACCTGTTTTTTCAGTAGCTTCTTTTAATAAAGTAGCAATAAAGAAGAAATTTCTTTCTGAATCTTTTATTAAGTTATTTGCTATTTTTATTACATCTCGTGATTGAGGTTTCTTTAAAGTTTTAACACTAGAATGTTCATAAGTAATTTCATGTGGTAAAATAATCGAGGTACTCAATATCTCATCAATAAATTTTCCTGCATCTCTAAATATATTCAATTGCCCTCTCCAATTTGGAAGATCCTTTGTATAAGCTCTCTCAAACGCATGTATAAATTCCATTAAATTTCTACGTAAAATCAGAGATGCTTTTTTACTTAAAACTAAAGCAACCCTTATGTATTCCCCATCTGACAGGAGCAACATTTTATCACCATATGATATTTCATTTAATTCTTCTTGACTCACTAAATCTTTGCCAAAACTGCTTATAGCTGAAATAAATCCTGAAATTAATTCAGGATCAATTTGCTCAGAACCAAACGATTTAAAGTAGATACAAGTTCCTGTTCCCTTGTATAAAACTAAGACATGTTCCAAATTAATTGCGTCATCAAAAATAGTTTTAACTTCTGTAAGAATACGCGTTTTTTCTCGCTTTTTTGGTACTATAATTCCACGATAGACTGCAAATGAGCCTCCTGCTACACCAATTGCTATACCGGCTATTATTATAGAAGTTATAATAACTTCTAAAGGAATACCAGTAACTTTTGGAGGGATAACTGTAAATCCTGTAAATTCTATTGATTGTGTTTCATAGTTAAATCTACCCTCTAAACTGATGGACAATGATAAATTAATCGTATTTGAGGGAAGTGTGAATTGAAAAACTACAATGCCTGAGCTATTAGTGGTCTCTGTTAGCGATATTTCTGGTATTCCATTTATTAAAGCGTTAAGAGTCACTGAAACTCCATCAAGCGGTTCCATAGGAGAGTTTTTAATAATAGAAACATTGAATGCTATCTTGAACATTTCTCCAGCAATTATTTCATCAGGAATCTCAAAAATTGAAATATTTACTTGATATCTGTCAAATACTGTTAAATTAAAACTGAAAGTCACATCTTCGTAATGTAATTTAGCAGCCTTAATGTTAATTTTGTAATAACCTGATGTTATATTCGCTTTTGTTAGATTTAAAGTACCTAAATAAAAGCCATGGGTCTCATTTATGGAAGTAAATGTAATATCATTAGGAATTACTCCTGTAGCAGTAGTATTCAGATTAGTATAAGTAACATAATAAGAATCCATGTGTTCTAATACTAAATCTCCTCCACGATCATTATTTGTTAAATTAAATTTAATATCTAAATTATTTCTAACATAGCTTGAGTAATTGTATGATTTATTTATTTTAAATAACTGACCCCCTTCATCAGATAATGACATAAGACCAAAGTCGATATTATATCCACGTAAATAAAAAGAGATTTCTTCCTCATTATCAGCATAATTCACAACATCTTTTATCTGAAATTTTACTGTATAGTTGTTTACAAATAAACCACTGGTGCTTATACGTAACTCATAATTTCCACTATTTAAATTTATTAAGGTCCAATTATGATCTTCTGTTCCTCTTTGCCATAAGGTAATGTTTTCACCAGATACGTCATATACCTTAATATTATCAGTAGTTAAACTTGAGATAGGTATATTATGAACAGTATCTCTGTAATGAAAAGTAATGGTTTGATTAGCACCTGTATGTCGTGCTAAAGGATTAATCCAATCTAGATTCTGAATACTAGTTGTAGTCGGATTAATTGTAGCAAATAATGTTATCGTTTGACTCTCATTTCCCGTAGCAGATACATTGAAAGAATATGATTTAGGAATCAAAGAGGCATCTACATTGCTTGTACTCAGTTTAATCGTATATTCACCATCCCCTTTGTTTTCTAAATGGCCAATAAATCCATAAGGATTGCTAATTTCTGACCATGATGCATTATTGATTGGTAAATTATTATCAGTATCAGAATAATTAAAAGTATAAGATATGTTTATTCCTCTTACAACATTACCCACATTATATATGTTATCTGGACTAATATCCGTGTGTACTTGTTTATGAAAAGTAAATTCAATTGTTTGATTATTATAATAAGGTTTTGAAGCATTTATTTCAATAGTATTCCATCCAAAGCCAAATGAGTTAGTATTATATTCAATAAAATAATATCCAAATGTAGCATTTTTGTAATAATTAGGAGCACCACTAGCATTTATAATTTCATTAGCGGTGCCATTGATTCCTTCTCCTGTGGTTCCTTTTCCTGTGTCATTATAAAATACCGTTATATTGAATGGATGATTATTAGGAAAATTAATATTATTTTCCGGTTCTATTAATAACAATTCTGTTGTAGCTATAATTGTTAGATTTTTTTCGAAGAATCCCGCTGCGGTATCATTATTCCATGATACTTGAACTCTAAATGGACCGTAATCTGTAGCGTTGTCCTTTATTGTCCAATTACCAAGTGGAACCTCTTTAGTTGCAGAAATACTGTCGTTGTAATAGGTGTGGTTTAGATAATTACCCGTGGAGTCGGGACTATAAATTTCAATTGTTGCATTACCATCTTTAACTATTTCTGTAAAATTCGCTATAATATCGATAGTTTCATTATAATTCACTTCATAATTTCCAAATAAATTCCCTAAAATATCAATATCATCAAGTAAATTAGTAGAAGTAGCATTAATAAACCAATAAGTTCCATTTCCTGCATTAGATATTTGAAGCTCTCTATAACCATTGACTATTGATCCAAGAGTGATGTAATCTGTTTTGTTATCATTAGTTCCATTAAATGCCTGAAAATTCTGCCAATTAGAAGGAACAGTAAAATTGATCTTATAGTTACTGAAAGATGTGTTAAAATTGTTTAATCCTCCTGTTCTTGTGGCATTCCACCTAATTGACTCACCACTTCCTAAAACTGTAAAACTTGTACTAGCTGTTAAATCTGATTTTGTATAATTGGCTTGAATTTTAGTGATATTGCATGAAATATCCCACCATTCTGCTGTTAATTCATAATCTAGTTGACTAGGAAGGCTTGTGAAATCTTTTAAAATCGTACAATTTCCAGATCCTGATGGATAATCACCCACAGCAGTATTATTTATTTTAAGTCCTATCTGAGTAGGTTTTGGAGTATTTCCACCAATAGGTTCCAAACTAATTACAGATGATATATCTATTGAGTCTGAATACCACGCTGCCATTATTCTATGATAGACCTCAGAATCATCAGGTTCAGTCGGTGGATTGTCACTTATATCATGAATGCGTAAATGAGATTCAGTAGGATTGAGATGCATAATTTCAATAAAAAATGTATTATTATAAGTGCCAACTCCATCAGGATCAAGAGTTATTCCAATATTGGTAAAATTATGCCACACTGCAGATGTATCATTATCTACGTAATAATTTGTAGCAACATCGGTAATATAACTTCCTGGAGTGGGAGTACCTCCACTATCTTGAGCTTCTAAAAGATCAATATCAATTCTAGCATCAGTATTAGGCGTAGCAAAATCCTCAGTGAGACAAATTGAGAGATTTTGTAAAATTCCATCTCCAAGAACTTTGAAGGAAAAAGCATAAGATGAAACTATTGATAAATCTACAACACTCGTATCATTTAATTCTATATTTAGTGTTCTATTAGGAGCATATAGATCTCCTACAAATACTTGCGATTTTGTTGAATTAAATGTCGCTTCATCAGGACTGTCAACATAAAAAGTATTATTATTAGGATTAGAAGCGTTAGTAATTTCGAATAAAGATGGGTCCGCCTTTACAATTGATTGATGTAAACTAATATCTAAATCTTTACCGGTATCGCTATAGTTAGAAGAATAATCAGCTATTTTAAGGTTTTTAAAATTATTATCATATTTTTCAAATTTTTCATTTATTTCATCATTAAATAGAGCATCATGTGAGGTATTCTTTGTTGGCATTAAGTTAAAGCATGTTGTAAACGTTCCTAAAATTAGGATGAGAAAGCCTAATGCCTTCATTCTTTTTTTTATTTCAGATTTATTCATAAAAATCAATTTAATTTATTGTTTTTAAATTCTAAAGTAGAATTAGGTAATATTTATTATAATCTTGTATATTTGACCTTAAATAATTTTTCTAAATTAAAATGTAATTAAGAAATCCATAATAATCTCTTAATATATATTTAATGAAAATTAGAGAATTTATTTCAACTTTCACAAAATAAATTCAATTAATATCTTTTTAAAAAATAATAATAGAGAATAACAAATTAACAATGTCTCTCAGAATTAAACTCAATCTTTTTTTAAGATAATCCTAGCATCCACGCAAATTAACCCTTTATCATAGATAAATACGGGATTTAAATCCATTTCGTTAATTTCTTCATGTTTTGTAACAAGATCAGAAATCTTCATAAGTACTTCTACAATCGCTTCAATGTCTGCTTTTGGTTTTCCTCGATAACCATCAAGAATAGGGAAACCTTTGATTTCATGAATCATCTCATTGGCGTCATATTCAGTAATTGGTGCTATTCTAAAGCTAACATCTTCTAAAAGTTCTACCAAAATTCCACCAATTCCAAACATTAAAGCAGGACCAAACTGAGGGTCAGTAGTCATACCAATGATGAGCTCTGTTATTGGCTCATCTGCCATTTTCTGTACAGAAATCTTTTTTTCTTCTTGAGAAGGTATACTCATTAGGTCATCATAAGCTTTGTCAACATCTTCTTTTGTTTTTAAATTCAGTTTAACGGCTCCAGTATCTGATTTATGAACAACATCTTCTGCCATAAGCTTCATCACAATGGGAAACCCAATCTCCTCTGCAGCCGAAATTGTCTCTTCTTTAGAAGTTGTTAATTTTTGAACAGGAACAGATATACCAATTTCTTGTAATAATTGCTTAGATTCAAATTCAGTTAGTACGGTCTGATTTGATTCAATCTTATCCTTTATCACTTCAGTAATATTCATTCTTATCCTACAATCTCATTAAAGAATATAGAACTACTAA
>JAUWHL010000140.1 GCA_030605895.1 Promethearchaeota archaeon
TGCTAAAAAACCAGAAGAAACAAAAGGTTTAGCACCAACAATTCTTTATGAAACAAGGAGACACCCATTTTTAGGTTTACAAGTAGGTATCTTTGATTTTGGAGGACAGGAAGAGTTCCGTAAAGAATACATGGAAAAACCTGAAATTTTTCGAGGAACAGACATTCTTATCCCTATAGTTGATTTGCACGATCCAAATACCTATGAAGAAGCAAAAGAATATTTTATCGACCTATTAGATCTCTATCGAAAAAATAATGAAAGACCTAAGATCTTCTTATTTCTCCATAAATATGATGTTGAGGATTATCAGAAGGAACTCCTCGATACTAATGTGAAAAATGCAAAAGAAATCTTTTTAGATATGTTTAAAGATTATGATTTTGATTATATGCTTACAAGTATTTATGAAGAAGACAAATTAGCAAAGGTTTTCAGGGATATTTTGATTTCGGAGTATGCAGATTTAAAGGCTCATGTAGAAAAGGCAGAAAAACAACTTGATGAAATTAAAGCAAAAGTTATTATCGCTGATATATCAGGTAATGTTATCGTTCATAATGTTCAAGGGGTTAGTAGTGGTTTAACATTACGAGGAGATTTACGAGATTTTATTAATGCATGTAATACTGTGAGGGAAAACATTTTTATGGCAGATTCTGCTCAGTTTGGAGGACGAAACGGTGATGGCAAGGAAATTGAATTGCACATCTTTAAATACATCATTTCTGTGTTAGTAATGAAGCAGGGTGAACTAAGCAGAGAGTCTCAAGATAAATTGAACATGCTACTTAATGACATGAAGCTTTTTGCAGATTTGATTATATCCGCACATACGGATTAATCTTTAAAATCATAACAAATATTATTTTCTTCATATCTTTTTTTCATTTCAAGAATTTAGGAATTTTTAATGACTTTTATAACTATTGAGCAATCACAGGTATTATTTCATTAGCATTCATTTTAACAATTTCATTAAGATTAATTTTTCGTTGTGAATAGTTTAGAATCTCGATTCCAATAATATTATCGTGCTCTCCATAATCGATTACAACGCCTTCATTAATTTCTTCAGAGTCTTTTACTTTCTCATGAGAGAATTGTAGATATAACACGTCAGCAACTTTATCATAGGAAATTTGCATAATAAATTAATAAAAGACAAACGTAATAAATGTTTTATTTGATATTTCTAAATTATAAATATAATGGTAAAAAGGTGTGCGTGGGCTACTCACGATCCACAGATGACAGAATATCATGATAAAGAGTGGGGTACTCCGATTCATGATGATCAACTGCTTTTCGAATTTTTAATATTAGAAGGTGCCCAGGCAGGTTTAAGCTGGAGTACTATTTTACGAAAACGTGAAAATTTCAGAAGAGCATTTGACAGTTTTGATTACAATAAAATCGCGAAATATTCCGAGCAAAAGATTGAAGAATTAATGAATAACGAGGGAATAATAAGAAATCGACTTAAAATTGAAGCGGTGATCGCTAATGCTAAGGTATTCTTACAGGTTCAAAAAGAATTTGGTTCCTTTGACAAATACATCTGGAAATTTGTTAATTATAAAACATTAGATAATAAATTTAAAGAACCTTCAGAGCTACCTTCTAAAACTAACCAATCTGAACAAATGAGTAAGGATTTGAAGAAGAGAGGATTTAAATTTATAGGTCCTACGATTTGCTATGCTTTTATGCAAGCTGTTGGTATGGTGAATGATCACGTAAAAGATTGCTTTAGATATGATGAAATCAATAAAATTGCTTAAAATCTTTATTTAGTATAAATAGATTAAAGATTGAAATTACTTACTAAAGGCTATGAACATTAGTAGGAATCTTGATTATAAAAGTTGTGCAAGGTTCATCTTTAATAATAATTTTCCAATTATGAGCTTCAATAATCCGTTTAACAATTTTTAATCCTAGTCCTTTTTTGTTAAAATCAATAGAAAAATTAGGATCTTGAAATTCTCTAATAAATCCTTTTGAAATGGGTTTACCATCATTTTCTATAAAAATTAACAAGGTAGAATTTTTAGATTTAGAATAAATTCTTATTTCATTAGGATTACCATGTATTACTGCGTTTTCTAAAAGATTTTTCCATACTTGGAACAAACGAGGTTTATCAGCGGAAATTTTAGGTAATCCATCTAATTTTACGTTAATAGAATTTGGGACAATTAATTCAACTATTTCCTTGGTTAGATCACTTAAGTCAACATTTTCCATCTTATCTATAATCTTTCCAGAATCCGCTAATTTTACTGAAGTTTCAAGCAAGTTTTGAATCTGCTTTATTTTTTCTAAGATAATTTGGGAATTTTCTTTATCAGATTCATTTGATATTAATTGAGCGTATCCCTTTACAGATGTTAAATTACTTCGTAAGTCATGAGCCATCATATGAGCGAAGTGACTTAATTCTTGTTTTTGTCGTAGAAGTTTCTTTTCTATTTCATTTTTTTGTTTAATTGCTTGATGAAGAGGTGTTAAAATTCTTTTTTTAATCAAGGAAACTGTAATGTGTAACAATGATGTAATATTGAATAATCCAATAATAATGAATCCTATAATAAATGGAATGTTGGTTCTTAAATTCCCCCAATTAGGAGTTGATTTTGTCATTAAGTCAGCAAGATAAGCACCATATGCACTAATTCCCGATAAGATCATTACTAAATCAAACTGATATCTGGTTTTCTTTAAAAACCAACTAATTAGAAAAATTGGGACAAATAACATTAAACCATAACCGAGTTCTAATAAAAAAATCCTAAACTGAAGTTCATTAACTAAATAGAGCTGATAATACAATAAAAATGACGTAATAGGAAATATAAGATAAGAAAAGTAATTTAGATAATTTTTACTCTTCATTTTGAGAAACTTAGAAAATCGAGTAAAACCCGTTTTATTACTATGGTCGTTGCTGATATTGAATCACTAAATAAAAATTTGATACTAATAATATCTCTACTTAAGAGTTTAAAAATAATAAGGTTAAAAATAAAAAAAGTCCAAAATAAAACCCTTATATATTTGATTATAGAATAATTATTATTGCTCTTAGGGATTATCATTTATTAAATTTTTAATAGATCTCATAATTTCGTGATTATAATTTAAAGGGAATATTCCATGAATTCAAAAGAAAGAGTAAAAGCAGCTTTATATTTTAATAATCCAGATCAAGTCCCAGTTTTCAATAAAATCTCTGGTGACGTGGTTCCACTTTTAGTTACTCACTCTGAAAATTGGAATCCTGGTTGGAATAAAGAAGAGGAAGGACTATTTCCACATATGAGAAGTGTCTATAATTGGAACCCTCCAGAATGGGCAAAAAACAATCCAGAGTATGAGGGGACTAATTGGAAAACAATACCCCATGAGGAGATCGATGAATGGGGCTGTATTTGGAATATGAAAGGAAATGATCAAGATCAAGGGCATCCAGGTAGGCCATCTCTTCTTGATTGGGATGATTTTGATGAATATCTTTCAATTTATAGACCAGATGCAAGTGATAAAAGCAGATATAAGATAGCATTTTCAATTAAGGAAACCGTAAAAGAAGAACGATACTTCACACTACATTTAAATTGTCATGGACCTTCTCAATTAATATCTGCTATGCGAGGTTTTAATCGATATCTCATAGATCATAGAAGGTATCCTCAAGAATTAAAACGAGCCTTACAAGTGGTTGCGGATTATCACGTAGAAGTTTTAAATTATGCTATAAAATATAATCTAAAACCGGATGGTATATGGTTAGTGGATGATTTAGGTGAACAAAAAGGACCATTTTTTAGTTCAAAAACTTTTGAGAAAATTTATGGAGACGCTTATCGTACCATCATTGATAGAGCCCATGAGTTAGGTGTTGAGGTACACCTTCACTGCTGTGGAAAAATAGATCCTTTATTAGGACCATTAACAAAATGGGGATTAGATGCAATAGAATTAGACAGTCCGAGAATGAGTGGTTATCCTGATCTAAAACCTTATCGTGGTAAAATAATGTTTTGGGGATGTGTGAATATACAATCAATTTACACTCAAGGAACACCTGAAGAGGTGGAAAGGGAAGTATGGCATATGATGCGAAATTTAGGTACAAAAGAGGGAGGATATGGAGCATATTTTTATCCTGATTCAAAAGATATTAGAACACCAAGGAAAAATATTAAAGCTTTTGAAAAAAGCCTGAAAAAATTTGGTATATTTTCAGAGATACCTCCCCATTGGTGGGATAGTCCCGTGGTTGAGGAATGGAAGGACGATATTGTTCCCCCATTACCCCCTTTTGCTTAGATGCAAAGAGATAAATTAGATAGAATAAACATTATAAGCGTGATTTTCTTCTCCTCAAAAATATATAAACACATATTATGAGTATTATTCCAGCAATAGGGAGGGTTATTGAAACGATAACGAATTCTAAGGAAAATGGATTCACTATTGTGAAATATTCACTATTATCGTGCATATATTCATTAAAATAATCATATATTTTAATATAAAAATTAGTTCCCTCTAAATTATCAGGAACTTTCCATATAAATGTCCTATCACTAGCATTTATGCCAGAAATCAATATTTTTCTAAATGAATTTCCTTTATAGAGAGAAATGTTTACAAACTCTATATCAGAAGTACATTCCCAAGATATTTCCATTCTATGACCTTGTTTTATAGAATTCCCCGTAGTGGGCTTCACTATCGTAATTGATTTCTTATTATATATTGAAAAATAGGGTGTAAAATCATAGATTGTTGAATCAGATGAATCAACAACTTTAATTTGATAATCGGCTCCATTATACGCACCCAAAGGGATCTCCCAAATAAATTTTCCATCATCTAGCGTACTTGATGTTATTGTTTCAAGTTCAGTGTCTCCCTTATATAAAATTAGATCTACAGTATTAGAAGTTTGGCTACTTTCCCAACTTATACAGCAATTAGAAGGATTTAGGTAGGGCTCATAAATGATTTTGTCAACAGGAAATGATATATAAATCCACTTATCAATTTTAGTTAAAGTGACTTTTTGAGAAACACTAATTGCACTGGTCATAACAAAGAAAAATCTATCGCTATATGGTGCTTGAAATGTAATATTAACGTGATTTACGCTATGATATGTTACTAAAGAGACATAGTTTCCTCGAGAAAAAGAACTTGAATTACCATCGTCCATTAGATAAATATTGATTTTTCCATTTTTATGGACTCTAATATCCCATTTTGTTATTTCTCCTTTCGTCAAATCGAATCCAAAAGCATAATGACCGCTACTTGGCACAGTTTCTGTAATAGAAAATGCCCAAATATTATTATTGAAACCTATTAATAAAAGAGATATAAAGAAAAGTAAAACACTAATGCTTCTCTTCTTCATTTTGGAATCGCTATTGTAACTCTTGATTTTTTTTATCTATCAGAGACAAGTAAAAGCGTTAATTTAAATTTATATCATCTTACAAATAAACAATATTCACCAATATATTTTTAATTAACAGTATTTCTTTATTATTCTAAATAAAGTAGTGAAATCTACAGGTTTTTCTAAAAAATCGATTGCACCGAATTCTAAAGCCTTATCTCTAACACTATAATCGGCACTTATAAAAATTATCTTACTATTTGGATTAATAGATAGAATTTCCTCTGTTACCTCTAATCCATTTTTTGAAGGCATTCTATGATCCATGAGAATTATGTCTGGAGTCTTTTTTAAGCCTTTATAAATTTCTAATGCCTCATCACCATTGAATGCTTTTGCAATTATTTCATGCCCTTCTAATTTCAAGAATTGTTCAAAAAGATTAACAATATCTATATCATCATCAACTATAAAGATTTTAGCTATAGTAATCCCCCATAGATATATATTTTACACAATATTTAGAGGTTTCTTATTTCATTTATTAATTTAG